>CAYUJH010000008.1:562-16877 GCA_964444995.1 uncultured Roseobacteraceae bacterium
GGTGCGGGTGGCGGCTTGTTCAATCGTTTCGGCATCAAGTATGTAGCGTTGTTGGCGGTTTTTTCTGCGCAATTTGGGTTTTTTGTACAAAATAGCCAAGGCGCAGCCAAAAAAAGGCAATAGAGGAATTTTAAACCGGGCCAAGGCACCGAAGTTAAAACTTGTAATCCCGATGGCAAAGGCCAAGATGAGGGTAAAAACGATGCACATGGCCAACTCTGGGTCTCCTAGTACGTTGCGCACGGTTTGTATCGGCCCTGCCGAAAACAAGATAAAGAGGGTGAGAAGAAAATATGTGGTGGACTCGAACGAGGTAATCAATACCACAATACTGCCTGCTTCCCACGGGTACGGCCGGAAAAGGGCTACGTTGACCGCACGTGGAAAAGCCGCCAACACACTCGCCGGGGAGTTTACATCTACTTCGAGTACGTAGCTCGAGCCGCCGGCACGCACGGCGTGGTCCACCTGATAAATAAATACCCGTTCTTGGATAGACTCTACCGAGTTGTACTCGGTACCTTTGGCAATTTGGGTAATGCCCACATACCCTACTGCTAGCCCCACAGCACTAATAAAGGGGAACGAAAGTACGCGCAATAGCGGATTTTGGATACTTTCTTGAAACTTAAAGTACGCCCAAACGCCAAAGGCTGCTATAAACGTAAGCAAGAGATAACTTTTGAGGGAAAATATCAGCACGCTCATGCCTATAAGTATCGTAAGTTGCACAACGTTGCGTTTCCGAAAGTAAAAAACGTTCATGGCAGCGGCAACCAAAAAGCCGAGCGCCCCCAACGTAATCGTGTCTTTCATAATGCCCGAACCCCAGAAAATCGCTGAAGGTGCCAGAAAGATGGCCAAGGCAAAGGGAAGCGAGAAGGAAGGGAAAAATTTGAGCATGGTGCGGTAAAATTGCCACAACCCCAAAAAACAAAAGAAGCCAAAGAAGCAAGAAAGCACCAAGTGCGTACTAAAACAGAATAGACCCAAGAAGCCCGCTATTCGGATAAGGTTCCACTCGGCTGCACTGTAGAAAAAGCGAATATCGCGCACGTAATGGGCAATAGCAGGGTCTAGTTCGCCTGAGGAGGTAAACAAAAGTTGCACGCCAAGTGCGGGACTATCTTTAAAAGCCTTCCAAATACGAGCCGAACCCATGTAAAACGCGGTTGTGTCGCCGCCCCCGTAGTAGAAATGATAGAGCAGTGCGAATGCCAACGAGCCTATCAGCTTAATGCCGAGCGCAGGAAAAAAGTACCGCTGCGTAGTGGCATCGGTAAGCCGAGGGCGCAGGTAGTTGGCAAAGCCAAAAAGCAACGCGATGTAGAAAGGGGTCAGGAAAAGGTCGTATAACGAGAATACTTGAAACGGCATCGCGAGGTGGGGCTAGGGAACAAAGGCTTATTTGGTATCTATACTGGGCGGAGGGGCAAGCACCTCCTTGCGAGCATTGAGCGAATCGACTACGGCATCGTACATTTGGCGCATCTTTGGGAAGTTGTCGGCGTAGTAGCTGCGGCTTGCTACATAGGCTTCGCGTGTAATGCCCTGCGCTGCAAAGATTTTATCTTCGTACCGCCGAAAAAGAGCCGTAGCTTCTTGGGCACTTAGTTGGCTTTCCATACTTACAAAGGCTTCGGCGGTGTGTATGTCTATGAGCACTTGCACCATGACTTCTTGGCTTAAAATGCCCTTGGGTAGCGGCTCGTCTTTTGGTTTTTGGCAGCTAGCAAAGAGCAGCAACAAGGCAAAAAAAGAAGTGGCGAGCGCGTAGCGCGATACCTGGGTAGAACGCTTATGAAAGGAATAAATTAACATACGTGCTGGGAGGGATTAGGTTAGATATGAGTTAGATACGAGGTACACTAGGTGGTCAGAACGTGCACACCGCAGAAAATCGTCGTTAAAGAATATATAATTTTTCCAAAGTTCTATCTTGCACGACAACGTAGGGCAGTTTGGCGGTTAAATTCTGTTAAACCCTTTTTAAAGATGAATTTCCGCAATTTTTACTCCTATATTTTTACAAGTCCGTCGGTAAGCCTTGCCGCGCAGTAGTCCCTTTTTCGAACGCTTTGTTTTCTATGGCATGAAAGATATTTTTAAAAAACTCCGAAACTACGAAATACGTATCCGCAAGGCGATTAACTCGCAAATGCAGG
The DNA here is from genome assembly GCA_964444995.1 of uncultured Roseobacteraceae bacterium. Classification (GTDB taxonomy): domain Bacteria; phylum Bacteroidota; class Bacteroidia; order Cytophagales; family Flammeovirgaceae; genus CAYUJH01. Next base: position 2,728 of record CAYUJH010000008.1, read on the forward strand.
GCGATTTTCACTCTGTGTTTAAAGGTTCGGGGCTAGAGTTCGACGACGTGCGCTCCTACCAATACGGCGACGATGTGCGGCATATCGATTGGAACGTTTCGGCAAAGGGGCACGGTACATTCGTCAAAACGTTCAAAGAAGAGAAAGAACAAAACATCTTTTTTATTCTCGACGTGAGCGCGTCGCAGGAAATTGGCAAGCCCGACGCTCAAAAACTTGATATTGCCAAAGAAATATGCGGCGTACTCTGCCTTACGGGTGTAAAAGAAGCCAGCTCGGTAGGTATCCTCTGTTTTAGCGACGAGAAAGAACTCTACATAAAGCCCAACAAAGGTATCAAACATGCCTACCAGTTCATTACGGCTTTGTACAAACTTCGGCCTTCCTCGCTCAAAACGCGGCTTACCAAGGCCATGTCGTTGGCGATGTCTATCATCAAGCGAAAAAGTTTGATTATCCTTGTGTCCGACTTCGTGGACGAGGGTTTTGAACGCAACCTCAAAGCGATTGCCCAAAAACACGACCTTATCGTAATTCATTTGGCCGACCCCCGCGAGCGCGACTTCCCCCGCCTTGGTATCTTACCGCTCTACGATAAAGAACAACGCCGCACCGTCTGGGTCAATACCTCTTCGCCAAGTACGCGCAAACGGTTAGATACCTACTATTCGGGAAATCGTAAGCTGCTTGAGGAACTTTGCCGAAAAAACGATGCGAACTACCTATACATAGACACCACCGAAGATTATGTCCCCAAACTCATCAAATTATTTAAAATACGAAACCGTATTCGCCGGTAGATGAGCGGGTGATGCCTAGCTATGCACTCAAAATGCTTCATTTTGAGCGTTTTTGTTTTTATAAGCCTTTTAAAACCAAGACACTACCAGCTCTTGAAAGACCTTACAACCTATACAGTAATGAGCGTTCGCCACTTTTTTTTACTTTCCTTTGCCAAACTGCTGCCTTGCTTGTGCCTATCGCTCAGAGGGTGCGCCTGCGGTTGCCTGCTGTTGGTGGGGTTGCTGTGGGGCAGCGCACCTACGATGGGGCAAACGCCGGAAAATAACCCTAGGGGCGTATTTCTGGCACCCACGGTAAAGGTAGGCGAGCCTGTGGACTATGTGCTCACGTTTCGGCACCCGGAGGGCGTGGAGGTACTTTTCCCGGACTCCACCTTCGATTTTAGCCCCTTTGAATGGGTGGGGCAGCGTTATTTCCCTACCCGTACCGACGCGGAAGGCAGCTTTGATAGCGTAGTCTATACCCTGCGAACCTTTGAACTCGACTCCGTGCAGCGGTTGGCACTACCCGTATGGGAAATTCAGGGCAAAGAGCAGCGCAAGGCTTCCCAGCCCGAAGAAGATTGGATTACCCTCGAACACGTGCTACTCACTGTCCCCGATTCGGCCGAACTACAAGCCAATACGCGCTTCTTGCCCGTACTTACAGGGTTTAACTACCCCTACCTGTTAGTAGGCCTAGGAGGGCTGTGCGTTTTGGTGGTACTCACTGTGGTGCTCTTCGGAAAGCGTATCCGCAAAGCGTACCGCCTGCGGAAAATGAAGCGTGAGCATCAAAAATTCCAAAAGCAATTCAACACATTTATAGACAGCACGCTCGATACTCCCACAATTACCCATGCCCTGGCGCAATGGAAAAATTACACGGCAAAAATGACCGATTTACCTCTTTACAGCTACACAACCAAAGAAATGAGTGCTATTTTAGCCGATACCCAACTCAGCAAGCAACTTCCCCGCCTCGACCTTGCCATGTACGCCGATATCCGCGAGGGCGACCTGAGCGAATCGTTGCGGTATTTGAGGGAATATGCCCTTTCGGCCTACCAACAAAAAGCAAAGGAGGTGCAAAATGCGTAACGTTTATACCGATTGGTTTAGCCTAAAATGGTTCACCCCCGAAGTGCTTCAATCGTTCGATTGGGGCTTTCCTTTCGTGCTTTATGCCTTGCCGCTTGTTCCTCTGTTGTTTGTGCTGCGGTGGTTGTTCTATGTGCGTTTTCGCCAAAAACTCGATGTGGCACTGCCCAATATGCGTGTAGTGAGCGATTTTTCGGTGTGGTTGCGCTTCTTTCCGCCAGTATTGCTGATGCTCTCCTTGGCCTTGTTGCTTACCGCCTTGGCGCGTCCGCAAAAAACCGACGAGCAGGTAGAGCAGTGGACGGAAGGTATCGACATTATGATTGCGCTCGATATTTCGGAGTCTATGCAAATCGAAGACTTCCAACCCAACCGCTTGGAAGCTGCCAAGCGTGTAGGCCACGAGTTTGTGGACGGAAGATTGCAAGACCGAATTGGCATGGTACTCTTTTCGGGCGAGGCTATTTCGTACTGCCCTTTAACAACCGACTATCCCATGCTCACCCAACTCATCGACGAGATTACGTTCAACATGATTGACAAGGGCGGCACGGCGATTGGCAGCGCGTTGGCCGTAAGCACCAACCGTATGCGCGAGAGCGAGGCAAAATCGAAGGTGCTCATCCTACTCAGCGACGGGGAAAACAACGCAGGCAGCATCGACCCTATCACCGCAGCTAATTTGGCATACGCCTACGGGATAAAAATATATACAATTGGGGTAGGCAAAGAAGGGCGCGTGCCGTTCGGAACCGATATGTTTGGCCGTACGCGCTACATTGAGCAAAGCATAGACGAGCCGTTGCTGCGCGAAGTTGCTAAAATTGGTGGCGGCGAATACTTCCGCGCTACCGACAACCAAGCCCTCGAAGAAATTTTTCGCCGCATAGACCTCTACGAAAAGGCGGAAATCAAAGAAACACGCTATAAAAATACCGAAGATTTTTATCCTGTGTACCTCTTTTTCGGTTTGTTGCTGTTCTTAGGATGGCTTTTTCTGAAAAGTTCGTTTATGGTCAATGCCCTAGAAGATTAAAAGCATGTGCCGTTTTGCTTTTTTTTTGTACCTTTCGCAGTAAGGAACTGCTTTATTTTGGCACGGAACTAAAACAAGGCTGTTTCGTATTAGTTAAAAGCGGAGAGGCTTCACCGAAAACGAAGTGCTCCGACGCTGCATTTTTTGTTGCCAAACTCACTACTTCTATGCTAAACGCGTTCTTTCTAGCACTGGTTTTCTTTGTATTTGTCGCTTATCTGGCTTCAGAGTTCCTTCAGAGTGGGGGGTTTGGTTCAGACGATTCGGATTCTGGCAACGATGGTGGCTGGGAGGGATACGACGGAGACCCTCCGCTCGACCTGCCCCCCGGTGTGTTCATCTTACCTCCCGATGCAGATGACCCTTCCGTCCGTCGTCCGGAACAAGAACTTTCCATGTAAATTTTCCTGCACGTTTCTTTGCATATTTCTTCTACTCTCCCTGTCTTTTTCCTGCTCGCTATCACTCATTCGTTATTTTTTGCCTATTTTCCGTGGGCTAACGCACGCGTTCCATTGTGAGAAAAGCGCAGGGATACTGGTTTTTTTCATCGGCAGGATGCTCCCAACGTGCTACAGTGCGCCACTCTAACGGGTCAACAGGCGGAAAGAACGTATCGGCATCGCTTTGTGTATCTACGAGCGTAAGGTATATTCTGTCAGCAAGCGGTAGGGCAAGCCGATAAATTTCTCCTCCCCCAATTATAAACAGTTCTTTCGTATGCGCCTGCTCGGTATAAGCAAGGGCGGCCTCTAGGCTGGTAAACTGTGCCACGCTTTCGGGCAGGTTTTGTGTGGGGCGGCGGCTTAACACCAGATTTTTCCGACCGGGCAACGGGCGACCAATTGCCTCGAAGGTCTTACGCCCCATCAGGATAGGATGCCCGTAGGTCGTTTCCTTAAAATGTTTCAAGTCGGCGGGTAGGTGCCAAGGTAGGGCATTTTCTTTGCCAATGCCCCCGGCGCGGTCGTGCGCTACAATAATTGAAAGTGTCATGAAAGTATGTATCTCTAAAGCCTTAGAAAAGATCCCAGTTGCCGGCGTTGTAGTAGTTGGGCAATACCGGATTGTGTACCGTATTGATTTCCACCTGCGCACTGTCAAAGAGAATGAGCGAAGTCCCCATTGCGGTAATTTGCAGCATCCCTTCTTGGGTGAGCCAACGGGTTGGTACTTTATCGCGGGGTTCTATCGAGCGCAAGCGGCGTTTAATTTCTTCCGAGGGCAAGACCTTCGAACCCAATACCCAGCCCCATTCGCCCATCGTCATTACGTGGTTGCGCATCGGGATAACATTGAACCCTGCGGCTGCGAGGGTTTTTTCTACGCAATAAAACGCCTTGGTAGCGTAGTACGGGCTACCAGCCTGCACAACGATAATGCCGTTGGGGCGCAGCCGGTTGTAGCACATTTTGTAAAATTCAAACGAAAACAGCCTGCCAATTTCTATCGTGCGCGGGTCGGTAAAGTCGATGATAATCACATCCCAAAATGTTTCGGCATCGTTCAAATACTTGTAGGCATCGGTATTGAGTACTTCTACTTTGGGGTTGTTGAGCGAGTTTTCGTTCATCTCTAAAAATACGCGGTGCGTTTGCCCCAAATCGGTTACGGCTTTGTCTAAATCTACAAGTTTGAGCCGTTCGACGGCAGGGAATTTGAGGACTTCTCGCGCTGCGCAACCGTCGCCGCCGCCTAAGATGAGCACTTCTTTGGGGTGGTCGGAAAGGCTAAGAGCCGGGATGACGAGCGGCTCGTGGTAAAGCCATTCATCGAACGAGCTAAGTTGCTGATTTCCATTTAAGTACAACCAATGATAGTTTTTCCATTGGGTAACTACAATGTTCTGGTACTTCGACTGTGTCTGATAAATCACGCGGTCGGCATAGCGTTTTTGCTCGCCATACTCAATGATGTCTTGGGCAAATAACGCCCCTCCGCCAATCAGTACGAAGACCGTGCCCAAGGCAAGGCGCACGCGCAGGTGCATGTGCGGACTTACAAGGTCGTGCAGGCGTACATACAAAAAGACCGCTACCAAAAAATTGATACTTCCCAAAATGAACGGGGTGTAGGTTAGCCCCAAGTAGGGGAGACCCACAAAGGCAAAAAACGCGCCACCCAACAAGCTGCCGTAATAGTCCTTTTCCATGGCACTCGAAACGTTGAAGCGCAGGGTTTCATATTCTTCGTTCAAGCGAATGACGAGCGGAATCTCCATGCCTATCAGTAAGCCAATCATGAGCGCGAGCAGGTAAATGAGTATGCCGGTATGATCGACAAGGGCGTGCAACGGATTTTCGGCAATACTGGTGTAGGAAGCCATCGAATAGGTAAGGATAGCGCAAAACGAGACCAAGATAGACAGTAAAAATTCAATAAGGATAAACTTATCGAGCAGTCTGTGCTCAATAAATTTACTTACGCGGCTTCCTAGCCCCATCGTAAAGAGCATGAGGGAGAGAATCATGGTCCACTGCAGGGTGGAGTTACCCAAAAAGTAGGTGGCAAGGGTAGAAAGAATGTACTCGGCTACAATGCCCGATAGGCCGGTAGCAAAAAGGCATAATTTCAGGACGTTCGAACGGCTCATTGTCAAAAGGTAAGCAGGTGGAAAGATGGGCTACTCAGCGGTATTTCCAAAACGGTGTGGTTTGAAAAATATATATTGCCTAAGCTACTGTAAGTCAGAGTGATAAAACGCAGGGATATTTCAACTTGCAGATATTTTGGCACAAAAACCAAAGAGCAGGCTCGTAAAAATACAAACCTGCTCTTTATAAAAAAGCGTATGTCGCCTACAACTTTTTACTACTTACCGCCCCGCGAGGAAGAGGAAGAAGAAGAGCGCGACGACGAGCTTGAACTGTAGCGCGAGCCGGAACGTGTAGCTCCTGAGCTAGTGCTGCTACTTGTGCGGCTTTGTACTTTGCTGGCAAAGTTACTCTTTGGGTTCTGCTTCAGAGCCGTAGAAGAGTAGGTGCCGTAAGCAGGGCTAGTGCTCGTGCCGCCGTAGTAGGGGCGGCCTACGCTGCGGTAGTTGGTGTGGTAGTCTGTATAAGAGCGGCGATAAATAGGGCCCGTAGCCAAGCCAAGCATCGAGCTCATGAAGGCGTACTGCCCATAAAACGCCCAGAACGAAGAGCCGTCGCTGCCCGATTGCCAAGAGCCGTACCGCTCGTTGCCTACGTATCTCGAGTAGCCGGGAGGCGAGGTTTGCTTGGTAACTTTGCCATCTAGTTTCGAGGCAATTTCCATCCCCATGTCGCTCTCATGCTGGAAGAAGAACTCTTCGGAAACTGGCTGCCATGCGGTTGTTTTAGAATCGGGCTTGCCTTCTTTGTCTTCGGTAACGATTTTGTACATGTGTTTGTACTTTTTGGAGAACGTGCCCTCTTCGTCCATGTCGTAGAGGATGACGGTGAAATTAGATACCGTATCGAGTTCTTTGATAAGTGTATCGAGTGGATTTTTCACAAAATCGCGCTTCGAGGAGCACGCGCCAAGCATTATGATAGCGGCGATAAACATTAATTTTTTCATCATGGGTTTATTTATATGAATAAAAAGATTTTAAGGTCAAACTCCCTTTCAAAACGGAATAGCGCGGCATAGCGTTCATACAGGCAGTATGTTTGAAATATCTCGCGCATTGACGATGATACCTATCGCTGCGTTAAACTCATGCTCGCCCCATTGCTCTATGCTCAGGGCGTGTTTGCCGGTATCGTCCACGTAGTCCCACACGATAAATTCATCCCAATCCTCATCGTCTATGTTGCGGCTGTAGCCGGCGCGGTCGCTGTCGCGATAAAACGTGATACCTTCTACGGTAACTACGCGTGGTGCAGCCCCATCGTTCACGATGCTTTTCTCTACGTCTTCAGGCAGGCGGCTAAATTTCAGCGTCCGCATGATATAACAATCTATCTCGTCGCCTGCTTCGTCGAGGCCCAGAAAAACAGTATCATCGGACGATACACACTTAAACTCGTAGGTAAAATGATTGTTGCCCCAGTCGTACTCGTACTCTTCGGTAACCTCCCACGTTTTAAAGTCATACTCAAACACCCACCCCTTGCGGATGTCCATGACACCGATGTTGGTGGGGTCATAGTGGAGTTCATCCTCCTTTTTTTTCTTTTTAAAAAAACCGAATGGCATAATTTTCTGGCGTTTTACGTGAAAAACTTTCAAAAGAAAACTGCGTTTTGTCCAAACCCAATGGCTTTACTCAAACCGCTCAGGCTAGTGGCAACTTGGCGGATAAACCGATAACTTGGGCAAACGCGCACTATCCTTCCCAAATATAAGATTTTTGGTTTATACGCTGTTTTTATGTTATAAAAAATTAAGAATCGCGAGGAGATAAACCGTGCCTGTGGCCTATTTCTAACATAAACGGGAGGGCTTCTTCTTCCGTGTTCCGAATTTTTCCCTCCAAAATTGCCTCGCGCACCTCTTGTTTTATGCTTCCTACCAGTTTAGATGGCTCAATGCCAAAGGTCTCCATGATGACCTCGCCCGTAACTACGGGCTGAAAGTTGCGTAACTCGTCTTTTTCTTCTATTTCCTTGAGTTTTTCGGCAACAAGGTCGAAATTTTCGAGGTAGCGCTGCACTTTTTTGTGGTCTTTCGAGGTGATGTCGGCGCGGCAGAGCGTCATTAAGCCGTCCAAGTCTTCGCCGGCTTCGAAGAGCAGCCGCCGGATGGCCGAGTCGGTGATGTGTTCTTTCACAAGGGCAATGGGCCGCAAGTGCAGGCGCACGAGTTTTTGTACGGACTTCATGCGCTCGTCGAGGGGGAGTTTCAGGCGGCGGAAGATTTGCGGAACGAGTTTCGCGCCGAGGTCTTCGTGTCCGTGGAATGTCCAGCCTTGTTTTTTTTCGTAGCGTTTGGTGTGTGGCTTGGCGATGTCGTGCAGCAGGGCTGCCCACCGCAGCCAGAGGTCGTCGGTGTATTCGCTGATGTTATCGAGCACTTGCAGCGTATGGTAAAAATTATCTTTGTGCGCCCGCCCCTCAATAGCATCTACCCCTTTGAGGGCAAGCAGTTCGGGGAAAATATAAGGCAGTAATCCGCTCTGAAACAGCAGCTTGAACCCGTAAGAGGGCGTGCGGGCGAGGATGATTTTGTTCAGCTCGGTAACGATGCGTTCCTGCGAAATAATTTCGATGCGGCTGCGGTGGTCGTATATCGCCTGAAAGGTCTCGGGTGCAATGTCGAAGCCGAGCTGGGTAGCGAACCGTATGGCGCGCATCATGCGCAGCGGGTCGTCGGAGAAGGTAACGGCAGGGTCGAGCGGGGTGCGAATGATTTTTTCGTGCAGGTGCGCCACCCCACCGAAGGGGTCTATCAAGGTGCCGTAGTCGGCTTCGTTGAGTGAAATTGCAAGGGCGTTGATGGTGAAGTCGCGGCGTTTTTGGTCATCTTCGAGCGTACCATCTTCTACAATCGGCTTGCGCGAGTCGCGCTGGTACGATTCCCGCCGTGCTCCCACAAACTCTACCTCCCAATCGTCTATCTTTATCATGGCCGTGCCAAAATTTTTGAAACGGCTTACGGGTACTCTACCTTCGGCATTGTGGGCTACCTGCTCGGCAAGGCGAATGCCACTGCCTACGCACACCACGTCGATATCTTTGCTTTCCCGCCCTAACAGCACGTCGCGCACGCAGCCCCCGACCAAATAGGCAGGGTAGCCAAGTTGTGCCGCCGCTGTGGCAACGTGTGTAAAAAGGGGGTTTTGGGCAAGAAAATCGTTGAAATTCATGAAGATAAGGTGGTAATAAAATGGGTTATATGCAGCGACAAAGTTACAGACTCCAATAGTGGAAACCTTCGGCTTTGTCGCGGAATTTGCCTTTTAGGTCGGCAAGCAAGCAGTTGGGCTGGGCGAGCGCGGCGAGTTCCTGTGCAGTAAGGGCGAGGTACTCGCGGTGTACGACCGCCATGACGAGTGCCTCATAACGGCCGCTCGGATTTGCGGCAAGGGGTTCACCGTATTCATGCATAAATTCGGCGGCACTCGCGTGTGGGTCGCACAAATCTACGGCCAAGCCAAAGGCCTTCAGCTCGCTCACTACGTCGATAATTTTGGAATTTCGGATGTCGGCGACGTTCTCTTTGAATGTTGTGCCCAACACCAACACACGACTTTGCGAAAGATTATGCCCCAGCTTGGCAAGGCGTTGCACGATATTTCGGGCTACTTCGCGCCCCATCGTATCGTTGGTGCGCCGGCCGCTGAGAATAATTTCGGGCATGTAGCCCAAGGCTTTTGCCTTATGGGTGAGGTAGTAGGGGTCCACGCCTATGCAGTGCCCCCCGACCAAACCGGGCTGAAATTTCAAGAAATTCCATTTCGTACCGGCGGCCTCTAGTACATCGTACGTGTTGATATTGAGGCGGTTAAAGATATGCGAAAGCTCGTTCATGAGCGCGATATTGAGGTCGCGCTGGGTATTTTCGATAACTTTTGCCGCCTCGGCTACTTTGATAGACGCCGCACGGAACACGCCTGCCTGCACCACTAACTCGTAGGTACGGGCAATTTGCTCGGTTGCCTCGGCGTCGTTGCCTGCCACTACCTTTACAATCGTGGCGAGGGTGTGCTCTTTATCGCCGGGATTGATACGTTCGGGCGAGTAACCCACTTTGAAATCGGTGTAGGCCTTTAGCCCTGAAAATTGTTCGAGCAGCGGCACGCAGTCTTCTTCGGTGCAGCCGGGATACACGGTGGACTCAAACACCACGCAGTCGCCTTTTTTGAGTGCTCGCCCTACGGTCTCGGAGGCGCGTAGCAAGGGAGTAAGGTCGGGAATCGTATAGCGGTCAATGGGGGTGGGTACAGCGACAATGAAAAAGTTAGCCATTTTGAGTTCCGCCGGGCTATCGGTAAAGATAATGTCGGCATCGGCGAAATCTTCTGCGGAAAGCTCGTGGCTAGGGTCTATGCCTTGCCGCATCTGTGCCACACGTTCGGCGTTAACGTCAAAGCCTATCACCGAAATTTTTTTGGCAAACGCAAGGGCAATCGGCAGGCCTACATAGCCCAAGCCTATTACGGCAAGTTTTTTTTCTTTTTGTGTAAGTTCTTGGTACAAATTCATAAATAACGAGAAATGTAGGGAGGTATCTGACAAACTTTTTAAATATAGCACGCAGGTTTGAGTTCTTCCGCAAAAAAGTCGTAATTTAGTGTATTAATCATCCATCGAACCCTTGCAACATGGCAACTTCCAACGACGAGAAAAACGAAAAACTAAAGTCATTAGAAACAACGATTTCTAAATTAGAAAAAACCTACGGAAAAGGCACTATCATGCGCCTCAACGACGAAACCGTGGTGAATATCCCCGCGATTTCCACCGGTTCGCTCAGCCTTGATATGGCACTAGGCGTAGGGGGCTTTCCTCGCGGACGCGTAGTAGAAATTTACGGCCCGGAATCTTCGGGAAAAACTACCCTCGCCCTGCACGCTATCGCAGAGGCGCAGAAACTCGGCGGCATTGCTGCCTTCGTAGATGCCGAGCACGCTTTCGACAAGATTTATGCCGAAAAGCTGGGCATAGACCTCGACAACTTGCTTATCTCGCAGCCCGACCACGGCGAACAGGCACTCGAAATTACCGAGCAACTCGTACGCAGCGCCGCGATTGATATTATCGTAGTGGACTCCGTGGCGGCACTTGTCCCCAAAGCCGAACTCGAAGGCGAAATGGGCGATAGCAAAATGGGCTTGCAGGCGCGATTGATGTCGCAAGCGTTGCGTAAACTTACCGGCGTAATTAGCAAAACAAACTGCGTCTGTATTTTTATCAACCAGTTGCGCGAAAAAATTGGGGTCATGTTTGGTAACCCCGAAACTACCACCGGTGGTAACGCCCTAAAGTATTACGCGTCTGTGCGCCTCGATATCCGCCGCATTGGTGCTATCAAAGAAGGTGCCGACAATGTGATAGGCAACCGCACCCGCGTGAAAGTACAAAAAAATAAAGTAGCCCCTCCTTTCAAACAGGTAGAATTCGATATTCTCTACGGGGAGGGCATTTCAAAAGCCGGCGAAGTACTCGATATGGCCGTAGAGCTAGAAATTATCAAAAAATCTGGCTCGTGGTTCTCTTACAAAACTGGTAAGCTGGGGCAAGGCCGCGAAACGGTCAAAGACCTCATCAAAGATAACCCCGAACTTATGGACGAGCTAGAAGCCAAGATAAAGACAATCATCGGCGGCGGAAAACTTACGGAAGAAGTAGCTACCGAGGAGAGTTAGTAGGTGCGGTATCTGCAAAAAAATAGCCACGCAAAAATGCGTGGCTATTTTTTGCTTTTGCAGGGACAGAGAAAAAGCAACATAACAAAAAAAGGCTACTACCTGAAAAGATACTAGCCGTTCTGCAAAAGAAGATGCCGTGCTTAGCCTCTTCTTTTTTCTTTGATTTTCGCGGCTTTGCCTTTGCGACCACGCAGATAAAACAGTTTCGCACGGCGCACTCTTCCGTAACGTACTACTTCTATTTTTGAGATGCTGGGAGATAATACAGGGAATATACGCTCTACGCCAATGCCGTTTGATATCTTGCGCACAGTGAACGTTTCACCGTTGACCCCTTTGCTTCTTCTCTGGATTACAGTACCTTGGTACTGCTGAATACGCTCTTTAGCACCTTCTACGATGCGCACGTGCACATTTACTGTATCGCCGGGAGAGAAAGAAGGTACTGCGGCCTTTTTCTCTGCGTATTCCTGCTCTACGATTTTTAGTAAGTCGCTCATTTTTTCACTATTTAGTAGGTAAACAAACCTGTTGATTTCTAATTTTTTCAAACAAGGCGCAAATATAGCAAATTCTTTGGGCTTTACACAAAATAATTCTTATTTCTCAACGCATAAAACCGTTAAAACTCATGAATGTATATCCACAGTACAAAATTCTTTCGATTGACGGCGGAGGCATCCGCGGTCTTATCCCCGCCCTTGTGCTTGCCGAGATAGAACGGCGCACCGGCAAACGCATCGCCGAAATGTTCGATATGATAGCCGGCACCTCTACCGGAGGTATCCTAGGGCTGGGCCTTGCAATACCTGGCGACAACGGGAAGCCCAAATACAGTGCGCAAGAACTTGTGCAGCTATACCGAGATAAGGGCAGCACGATTTTCTCGCGCTCTTCGTGGCAAAAATTGCGCTCCGTTTCGGGCATACGCGATGAAAAATTTTCGCAAGAAGGCGTTGAAAGCGTCTTGAAACACTACTTTGGCAATTATTCGCTTAGCGATACGCTCGTAGATGTGCTTATCACGAGCTACGACTTGGAGCGGCGTAGCCCCTACTTTTTCAAGTCGAGCAAGGCGAAAGAAGACGAAGGACGCAACTTCTTGCTCTGGGAAGCTGCCCGCGCCACATCGGCAGCACCTACGTACTTCGAACCTTTGCAGCTCTTCGCCCGAAACAACGAAACTTACCGCGCCCTTGTGGATGGTGGCGTATTTGCCAATAACCCCTCTATGTGTGCCTTTGCCGAGGCGAGCTCCTATGGGCACAGCGACCTATTTGTAGTTTCCCTAGGAACGGGTGAAACCAACCGCCCTTTCCCATACAACGAGGCAAAAGACTGGGGGCTTATTCAGTGGATTAAGCCGATTATTGATATTATGATGGACGGAAACAGCGATACGGTATCCTACCAGATTGAGCAGGTAATAAGCGCCAACCCAAAAAGCGCCTATTTCCGCCTACAAAACGCGCTCATTCCCGGAAGCGAAGCTATGGACGATGCCTCGCCTGAAAACATGCAACGGCTTCAAATCGTTGCCGACGACCTCATCACGCGGGAAAATATGAACATCGGTACGATTTGCAACTACCTTACCAATACCACGCCCGACATCGCCTAGCTTGGTGCAGGGAATTTCAAAAAAAGACCACTCGCACGTAGTATTTACTGAACTTCAGCTACATACGGCTTGAGCGACTCCGATACAAAGAGTTTTACGGTGCCATTTTCATCGTATATGAGAATGGCATCTAGCTCTTGGTTGGCTTCTACGAGTGCTTTGGCAGCCTCTACGCCTATGACCATGACAGCGGTGGCGTAGGCATCGGCCAACATACAATTTGGGGCAAAAATAGATGCACTTAACAAATTATGAGTTACCGGATAGCCCGTACGAGGGTCTATGGTGTGCGAATACTTCTTCCCGTCTTTTTCGTAATAATTTTCGTAACTACCCGACGTGGCCAATGCTCGGTTTTCGAGCGCGACCGTTGCATTGAGCAACTGCTCGCCCTGTGCGTGGTAGTTGGGGTTCACAATGCCGATGCGCCACGTATTACCCGCAGCATTTTGCCCCTTGCATACTACCTCGCGGCCAATTTCTACCATATAGTCCTGTACGCCTTTTTCGGTAAGAAAGTCCGCCACCAAATCTACCGCGTATCCTTTTGCAATCGCACTGAAATTCAGTGCGATGGCTGGCTTCGTTTTGCGCACCTGTTTGGTATCGAAGACGATTTTATTGAAACCCACAAGTTGCAAAAGCGAGTCTATCGACGATTCATTTTCAATTTGAAAAGACTTGTCCGAACCAAAGCCCCACGCATTGATAAGTGGCGACACGGTAGGGTCGAATGCGCCCTGCGTTTGTTCGTACACCACGCGGCTGGCTTCCAGCACCGGCAAGAAAAAGCGGCTCTCAAAGTCAAGCGATCGCTCGGTACGGTTAAAGCGCGATAGCTCGGAGTTGGGTACATAGTGGGAGAGCGATTGGTTAAACGCCGCCAACAACGTATCTATTTCGCGTTGATAGTCCACCGGCGTATCCATCACGTATTTTATGTTATAGGGAATGACTCCCATCGTAACTCCTTGCAGATGCACGAGTTTGCCGGTAACGAGGGAGGTTTCAGCACCGGCAGTCTGCGGCGGAACCTCCCGATTTTTTCGGTACATATATACTGCCAATACGGCAAGTATAAGCACCAAGGAATAGAGGGCGTTTTTCTGACGATTGTTCATGTTCCGATGTCCTAGTTTGTTGATTTTTGGCTATACGCTCTGCTGCCTGCAAGGGTGCGGGGGATTGTATTTGCGGCATTCATGCGTACATACGTTTCTTTCTGGTAACTGTTTGCGGTAGCCTCTAGTGTTGCCATGTGTGCTGCTATACCGAAACGCATGAAGTTTGCGAAATTATGGTCTTATAAATCATTCAAAATCAAGCAAATCA
>CAYUJH010000009.1:0-16635 GCA_964444995.1 uncultured Roseobacteraceae bacterium
TCATCGCGACCTCAAGCCGCACAATCTCTTCCTCGCGCAGGAAGGCAAGGACGTTGTTCTGGTAGATTTTGTAAATCGTCATGTTTACTTCGGGGATACTGACAATGCGCGCCCCTACGTTTTTCTGTCCTTTTCGGGTAAGATAAATCGCTTTTTTGTGGGCAAAGCTGATACTGGCATCTACCTCGCCGAACAAGACGTACTGCTGAAACGCCGTTGTTAATTTTCCCTGAAAAATGCCCTGCAAATTCTCCTCGATGCGCAGCGTGTAGTTCGTCCCTACGCTAAAATCACCTTTCAGCAAAAAGCCATAGTCGAGTTTTTCGACCCTAAAATCTACCTTGGGTTCTAGGCGCACATAAGGCGCAATATCGCCCGTACCTACGGCTTGGTTGGTGTAGATGTGGATAAACGCCTCGTCGCCTTCGTATTCGGCAATCGCCTGCACAATGCGGAATTGGTCTTTGTTAGGAACTACACTTTCAAAAGTCAAATCTTCGAGTGTGCGGTACTGGCTTTGCGGTAGGGAAAGCCCCTTGGAAAGCCGTATGTCAATCGGTTGGTTGTCGTACTTGGCCTGTGCCGACTGCTGCACAACGAGCTGAATAGCCGCACTTGCTTGGTTGGTCGCCACGCGGTACTCGGCAGCCTGTCCGCCGATATTAAGTTTGGCGAGCGCCGCCACATCTTCGGGGTTTACCGGATAGTTGAACCCTAAATTTACCCGCACTTCAGGCGTTCCCTGCGCCCCCATCGCCCAAAACACATCGGAACTGACCAAACTGAGGTATGGGGTATTAAACGAAAAAGTCGCTGTCTTTTTGTTGACCGAAAGCGGCGGCTCGGCTTGTGCAGCGATAGAGCTACTGAGCCTAGCGGTGTAGTCGGTGCTGGGCAAAAAGCCTTGTTCGGGCGAAAAGACCAACTCTTTGGGCGAAGTCCACTTAAATTTCCCCTTCACTGGCGGCGAAAACGCAATGTACTCGTTATCGAGCCAGGTGTTGAGCATCTGTGCAGGCACAAGGTCTTGGCTAAACCGAAAGGTCAGGTTTTGTCGCAAAGAAACCTCCGTATCGAAGTTCTTGTAGGCAATCTCAACGGTGTCCTTTTTAAAAAATCCGCAGGCACTCGCAAAAGCGAGTAAGCCCACGAAAAGGAGGTAAGAATACAGGCGTTGCATAGCGTTCGGGATTGGTGATAATGAATGGGTCTGGATATACCACGCCAAGTTAGCATTATTTTCGATTCCCCTACGCGCCGTTTGCCAATATTCCGCGCCGTTCCTACAAAATCAAAAAACGCTGAGAAAACTTTTTCGTAGTTTAGCTTTACAAACATACGGCGTTTGGTAACTCACAAGCGATTGGATATATTCCAAAAAAAAATGTTTGCACGCTTGTGGGATAACAAAAAACATAAATCATGTTGTAAGATGGCAAAAACAGTTCTTAGCGTAGAGGCTATACGCAAAAGTTTCTCGAGCGTAGATGCGGTAAATAACCTCTCGTTTTCGGTAGATCAGGGAGATATTTATGCGTTTTTAGGGCCGAACGGTGCAGGGAAAACCACCACGCTCCGCATGTTGCTCGATATTATCAAGCCCGACAGCGGGCGTATCGCATGGCACTTAAACGGCACACATAGCCCTCTGCCAAGCCCCGCGCATATTGGCTACCTCCCCGAAGAACGAGGGCTTTACATGGATGTTTCCATCCTCAAATCGTTGGTGTACCTTGCCAGCATACGGGGTATGGATAAAGCTCATGCCAAAAAAAAGGCGTTGGAATGGCTAGAAAGGCTCAACCTTGCCGACAGAGCCAAAGAAAAATTGCACACGCTTTCCAAGGGAAATCAACAAAAAATCCAATTTGTGGCCTCTATACTCCATGCGCCAGAGTTTGCCATTCTCGACGAGCCTTTTTCCGGACTAGACCCCCTCAATCAGGAAATATTTGTGGAGTTTATCAAAGAAATCAATGCCCAAGGCACTACCATTCTGCTAAGTGCGCACCAGATGGCCTTGATTGAAAAAATTGCACACAAACTCTTTCTTATCAACAACGGCAGCGAGGTGTATAGCGGCTCGTTGTCCGGTATATACCAAGCCTTCGGCGAAAAAATAATTATAGAGGTGCAACTTGAGTCGCCCATCCATGAAACCTCCTTCCGAGCGCTGCAAGATGTGGAAAGCCTCACGCAGATTGACGACGTGCGGGCAAAAATCACGTTCGGAGCAAAGACAACCTTAAAAGATGTTTTGCAAGGCCTGACGAAGGTGGAAGGTGTTTGCGATATAACAAGTTACAAACCCGATTTGCATGAACTATTTATCCAACTTGTAAAAAAATAACACACATGAACTATGTAAAACAGCTGATGACCGTAACCTCGTGGGAGTTTAGCAGGTTTTTTAAGCCTAAAAATGAAGCGATAGGCATTGTGGTTATGCTTGCCACGTCGGTTATTTTTTACTTTGGCACCGGGTATATACTTTCCGATGCAAGCGAAAAGACAACCTTACGCGTGTACGCCGAAGAAGACCCGCTAATAGCCCAGCTCCTAGAGCCGCATTACCACCTACAAATGGTCTCCGACGAAGAAAAAGCAGCCTTTATAGAGCAATTAAAAAGTGAGACCGACGACGTTTTGCTAGAAATAATGCCGGATACGTACATCGTACATGCCTATAAAAGCACGCGCACAAGTAAGAAACTGAAAGAACGTTTGGACGCACATCACACACAAAGAGAGCTGCAAAAGGCGGGCATCAGCCCTGAAACACTGGCCCTGCTCGTATCGCCTGCGCCAGTGGTCGAGTCGTTCGTTTATACCGATAATTCTGGAAAAAGGCTGGTACTGTCCTATTTTTTTGCGGGCCTTATGATTATGGCGTTGTTTCTTAGTTTCGCCTATCAATTTACGGCAATTACGGGAGAAAAACAGCTAAAAATAACCGAGCAAATTGTTTCCGCTATAAGCCCCCAAGTATGGATGGACGGAAAAATACTTGGCATCACGCTAACAGGCATCTCATCCATGCTTACTTACGCGCTTTTAAGTGTTATTGGCGGAGTGCTCTTTTTTCAATTTACCGGCTCGCCCCTCTCAAGCATCTTGGCTTATATCTACTTGCCTTCCATAGCTATCTACTTGCCTTTCGCACTCGTTGGTATTTTGATATGGAACGCGCTACTGGCAAGCGTGGCATCCATTATTACCGACCCTAACAACTCGGGCAAAAGCGGGCTTATGATGCTCCCCATGCTCTTTGTCATCCTATCGTTTTTGGTCATACGCGACCCCGACAATAGCCTATCCGTCTTTCTTTCGTGGTTTCCACTAACCTCGGCAACCGCAATGCCCATGCGGTGGGCACTTACAGAGATGAGCTATTGGCAAGTAGCCGGTTCATTTGCCACCTTGATACTCACGTTTTACGCGCTGCGCAAACTTGCCGCCAAAATATTCAGGGTTTCTATCCTCATCACGGGCAAAGAACCTACATTTTCTGAAGTATTCAGACTTGCAAAACAAGCCTAAAATTTTGCTATCTAACAGTACTTAGGTAATTCAACATCCATAACTACCTGACTTTTATCATGTTGTATGATTTATTTTTCGAAACCCTTGGGTATCGAGGTGTTTTATTCGCGCATCGTACAGGCAAGAGGACAGCCCAAGCACCTTTTCAGAAGCAGCCTGTTAAACTACGATAAGGTAACAAGCGTTACACCTGCTCCGCCCATGTCGGCGTGCTCGTCGCGTACTTCGATGACTTCTGCCAGCCCCCGCAGATAATCGCGCACCAATTGCCGCAGCACGCCGTCGCCTTTGCCATGTACGATACGCAGGCTGTGGTAATCGTGTACGAGGGCCTCGTCTATAAAAATTTCGAGCAACGGCAGCACCTCTTCGGCGCGTTTGCCGCGTAGGTCGAGGTTGGGCGAGAACGCACTCAGTTTTTCATTTTTACGCACCGTTTCGGCCGTATAGGCTACTTTGGCGAAGGTATTTTTTTCTTTTTCGCGTAGGCTGCGGATGTATTCGCGCTTGCTGATGCGCAACAGGCGAGTAGTTTTAATCTTCGTCTTTAGGTCTCCCACGCGCACTGTTGCTTCTTTTTTATCTACCTTTAACACCTCTCCTACAGTTTCTTGCCCAATTAACTGCACGTAGTCGCCTACTTCGGGGCGGCCACCTACAATCTTGATTTCCAAGGGCGTTTCGTCGGGTGTTTCCTCGGCAATATCTTCTAGTACAAGCCCTTCTTTAAAGGCTTCTATTTCCTGCCGTAGTAGTTTCGTTTCTTCTTTTTCCGCTCTATTTTCGCGAATAACTCGGATAGTTTGTTCTATTTTTTGGTTAGCTGTTAACAGCAATTTTTTTGCTTCATTTTTTGCCTCGTTTAGTATTTTTTTTCTATTTTGTTCTAACTCGGCATTTAATTGCTTATAACGCTGTAAATCGGCAGCTAATGCGCGCTCTTTTCGCGTAGCTTCTTCGCGCAGTATTTCTGCCTCTTTGCGCTCTCTTTCCAACTCTACAAGCAGTTTTTCGATGTTTACTTTTCCGCTGCCTGCTTTTTTTCGGGCGAGGGCGACTATTTGCTCCGAAAGCCCAATGCTTTTGGCAATTTCGAGGGCAAACGAGCTGCCGGGCATCCCTACTTCGAGTTTATACAACGGGCGGATGTTATCTACATCGTAGCGCATGGCACCGTTTACCAAGCCCTCGGTGCGGTCGGCGAAGAATTTCAGGTTGGCGTAGTGCGTGGTAATTACCCCAAATACGCCGCATTGGTTGAGCGTTTCCAAGATTGCCTCGGCGATAGCTGCGCCCAATTCGGGTTCGGTGCCAGCACCAAACTCATCAATCAGGCAGAGCGACTGCGGGCGGGCGCGCTCGGTGAAGTGCCGCATGTTGGTAAGGTGCGAACTGTAGGTACTTAGGTCGTTTTCGAGCGATTGCTCGTCGCCCATGTCTATAAAAATATCATCGAAAATGCCCATGCGCGAGCCTTCCACAAGGGGTACCATCAACCCGCATTGGAACATGTACTGCAACAGACCCACGGTTTTCAAGGCGACAGACTTGCCCCCTGCATTCGGGCCGGAAATTACCAAAATTCGCTGATTGTCAGCTAGTTTTATGCTCTGCCGTACTACCTCGCGCCCACTGTCTTTGTACTGCAAAACGAGCAACGGATGCGCGGCGTGGTACCATTCTATGTACGGCATTTGCAGGAAGGGCGGAGCGATGGCATCGAGTTGGCGCGCCAGCCTTGCTTTGGCGCGTACAAAATCCATACGGCCGAGGTACAGGTTTGCTTCGCGCAGGCTGGGGATTTCCGGGCGTATTTGGTCGGTCAGGCGCGTGAGAATCCGCACAATTTCCTGACGCTCTTTAAGTTGCAAGTCTTTGATTTCGTTGTTGGCATTGAGCAGTTCTTCCGGCTCGATAAACAGCGTTTGCCCAGAGTTAGAGGCATCGTGGATGAAGCCTTTCACGTGCCGTTTGTGTTCGGCAGGCACGGGTAACACCATGCGTCCGTCGCGCAGGGTAGGTCCTAAGTCGTCTTTAATAAACCCTTGTTTTTTGTAGGCTTGCCACACGCGCTCAAGCCGGCGTTGCATGGCAACTAGCTCGCGCTGAATGTGTTGCCGAATAGAAAGCAGTTCTTTCGATGCCGAATCGCGCACAAGGCCGCGGTCGTCGAGGGTTTGTTCGAGCAGGCGCAGCACCTGCGGATTAAATTGCACCGGGGCAGCCAATGCCTGAAGCTGCGGGAACTCGGAGGCTTGGGCCTGGGCAAAAAATTCTAAGCAAGCGCGTAGGGTGGTAAACGTTTTTTTGAGTTGGTTGCACTCCTCTTCGGTAAGCCAAGTGCCCTCGATAGCCGCTTTTTCCAAACTAGCGGACAGGTCAACGAAATGACTACTTGGAAAGTCAGTACCTTCGGAGAGAATTTGCACAAACTCTTCGGTTTGGCCCAAGAGTTTGTCAATGACATGGGGTTTGGCCGTAAAGCGGATTTTTTCCACATACGCTTCGCCAAGCGTACCTTCGCAGTACGATTTAAGCAACGTGCGCAAGCGGTCGAATCCTAATTTTTCTTCAAGATTTTTGGGATATAGCATGGTTTGTACCAAAGAGTTAGGAAAGTATTTGGGGCATTTTTCCCCCTAAGTGCTCTGCGTTTGCCGCGCAGGTCAGCACGTTTTGTTCCCCGGCAGGGCGGCAAAGAGGCGTGCAAAGTTGCTACTTTTTGCCCGATTGTGCCATATTTTCGGGGAAATGTACAAAAAGAAGGGAGTTATTTTTTATACATGAACATATTTTAATATATTTGTATGCAATTCTTCGTTTGTGGTATGTGCTCTGAGAGCAAAAGAACGTCGAGGATATGCGTTTGAGGAAACACAGCGTGTAAGGCACACGTTTTCATATACTTCTAAAACTATATACATGGAACCCGTCGTAAAAATTTCGGAAAGAATTGACCCCGAGCGCCTTAACCGCGTAGCGGAGATTTTGAAAACACTTGCACACCCTGTGCGGCTTTCGATTGTGGAGTCGTTGCAGGAAAGCCGCGAACTGACGGTCAAAGAGTTGCAAGAAATCACCAACATAGACCAATCGCTCGTATCGCACCACCTCATCAAGATGAAAGACAAAGGCATTTTGCACTCGGAGCGGGTGGGTAAAAATATCTACTACAGCTTAGTGGACCAACACATCACAAAAATATTTAGCTGCATGGAAGACTGTACCCTATTATAAACACCATATACACTAATTCCGATGAACGTACACTATTTTGTTATGTCTCAAACTTTCGGTGAGCAATTGGCAAGTTACTGGGAAGTATTTCGTAACGGGTATCAGGGATATGCTTCGTATTTGTGGGCAGAAATCACATTTTCATACACCTACAAACCGCTGTGGCAAAATTATTTTTATGCCCTTATTCTCATTTCCGTTTTCTTTTTTGCCTTAGAACTCGGCAAGCCGTGGCGCAAAGAGCAACCAAAATTTCGGAAAGATTTTTGGCTCGACGTGTTCTATATGTTCTTCAATTTCTTCTTATTCTCGCTCATTGTCTATAACGCCGCCTCCGATGTGGTCGTGAACCTGTTCAACGATTTTCTCGCGCTGTTCGGCATTACCAACCTGCTCGCCCTTGAGGTGCGCTCGTGGCCGGTGTGGGGGCATTTGCTGCTCGGTTTCGTAGTGCGCGACTTTGTGCAGTGGTGGGTGCATAGGCTGTTGCATTGGCATCCGCGTTTATGGGAGTTTCACAAGGTGCATCATTCGGTGGAACAAATGGGCTTTGCCGCGCACCTGCGCTATCATTGGATGGAAACGGTGGTGTATCGTTCTATCGAGTACATTCCCCTAGCGATGATTGGCATTGGCCTGAACGACTTTTTCGTCATCCATATTTTTACACTTATGATTGGGCATTTCAATCATGCCAACTTCACCTTTAACTTGGGCATTTTCAAATACATTTTCAATAATCCGGAAATGCACATTTGGCACCATGTCTACGAAATCCCCGAAGACCGCAAACACGGCATCAATTTCGGTATTTCGCTCAGCGTGTGGGACTATCTGTTTGGCACAGCACACATCCCGAAAAGTGGTAAAAATATTCGGTTAGGCTTTCCCGGTGTCGAGTCGTTTCCCAAGAGCTTTTTGGGGCAGAACCTGCACGGCCTTACCAAGCCGCAAGCACCGCATAACGAAACGCACGACGCACCGAAAGCGCAAGAGAAGGTCTCTTCCTAGTGTTTCTGCTATCGGCACCGAGATACGGTGAGTGTACCCTGCGTGCGCTCACCTTTTTTTTGGCATAACTTCCAAGAAAAAGACTAACTTTGAAGACGGTGAGAAAGAGAAAAACTGTTTTTTGTAAAATTCTGATTATCAAGGTGTTGTTATGGTAATTTTTGTATGGATAGTCCTCGGTGGACTTCTTTTGTTGGCAGCAAAGTGGCTGGCGAGTTCGGGCAGGGCGGGCAATCTGCTTCAAAAGTACCGGCAGCAGTTCGACGAACAAAAAAGTAAAGTAACCTTCGAGACGTTGCGCACCAAGGTTGCGGGCGTACGCTATCCGAACGAAGACACAGGCGTGGCTCGGCAAAAGATTATTCAGAAGGTAAAACCCGGCGAACCGCTTGTGCTCTTCCCCGACGAGCGCAATAAATTCGACCGCGCCGCCGTAAAAGTATGCCGTGCGAATGGCGAGCAGCTAGGCTTCTTAGACATGGACTTGGCTGTAGAAATTTATGCCCGCCTTAAAGATGGCGCACGTGTAGATGCACGGGTCATTTTCATTCACCAAGAAGATACACATAAAGAAGTAGAAATAGAACTTCAAAAATATAGCCGCCGACCGGTGGAAAAGTAACTAGCTACGTCTTTTATGAAGCAACTTTGCAAACATATTGCCTCTTTTTTTCAATCGGCTGCCCGTGCGTATCTGTTTGTGGCACTGTTTGCGTTTGCGCTAGCGATGGGTTTGCAATGGCTGTTTTTTCAAGGCGCAAGTCAGCAGCGGTATGTGCAAGAGGTAAAACAGCGGCTTTTTGCACAAATGACCCTAGCCGATGAGGCATTTTTTGAATTTAAGGAAACATTTAAGGCCGAAGAAGTACTCACCTTCAGCGCCTTCACACGCCAAACCTACCCGCATCCGCTCTTTGTGTTTCGGCGCGGTGAGCTAGTGTTTTGGTCGGACTATCGCTACAAAGCACCCTACTACGAGCTAGAAGGCAATTACCTCGAGCGGACTATCTACTTACCTAGTTTGCGGGCTACTTTTGTGGTAAAACGTACGACTTTGCAGGTAAAAAACGAAGACTACGAAATTTTCGCGCTTATTCTCTTAGAGCGAACATATAATGTTGAAAGTACAGCATTTGTTTCGGGCTTGAACCCCGACATCTTTCCCGACTCAAACCTGCGCATCCGGAAAGACAAGAACGAGGGAGTAGGTATCTATTACGAACGCAACTCTTCCGACTTACAAGACATAAACTACTTGTTTTCTGTAATTTTTCCGGAAAATTTTCTCTACTACGCCGATAAAAACTGGGTAGTGCTTTTCTTTATGGGCATCGGCGCGGTGGCGTTCCTATTTTTTATCAATCAGTACGTAAAAGAACTATTTCAAGCTAAAAAAGGCATACAAGCGGTTATTACGCTCGGCGTGTTGGTTATGGGGCTGCGCGGATTTCTTTGGCTGCTTTTCCTACCCGATACCCCCTTATTTCTCATCCCCCGTTTGTACGACACGCAAGCCTTTGCGCATCCGCTCGTGGGTATGTTGCTCAATATCTTCACGCTGTTCTTCATTATTGCCTTCTTACTGCGGTATTTTCGGTATTGGGCCTCTTACCGAAAAATTGCAAACTGGGAAATTCTCGGCAAGCGCGCCTTTTCGGCTGCATTGGTGGTGCTTACCTACACGGCGGCACATTGGGTATATTTCCGTATGGCTGAGTTACACAACTACGAAACCCTCTCGCTCGACATCAACCAATCTATTCATTTTACTCCACTGCGTATTGTTGGGCTACTTATCTTCTTATTTGTCGTCTTTGTCTATTTTGTAGTAGCGCACGTAAGTTCTAAGTTTATTCTGCACCTTTCCGACTCGTTGCAAGAGCTTACGGTAAACTTTGTGATAGGCAGTGTGGGCTACTACCTCGTTACGATGCTTCTGGGGATAGAAAATCTGCTGCTGTTCAATATGAATGCCGCCTATCTATCGCTCATCACCTTTCTGGGAATGCCGCAATCGCTGATGCGCACTGGCTACAAACCCCTCATCTACCTCATCCTGTTTTCAGGCATTGGCGCAACGCTGGGTTCGTACAGTGTCTTTATCTTCGAGCAGCGGCGCGACATTCAAGAAAAAGAAGAAATCGCCAAACAACTTATCCTAAAGCGCGATACAGTAGCCGAAGGGCAACTGCGCTCGGCAGTACGCGCCATACAAGGCGACCAGCTCGTACAACGAAAATTGCAAGGTGGCCTGCCTTTTAGCTACGAGCCAGTAGAGCAACGGATTAAGAAAATTCACTTGCGCAACTATCTGGGTAAATACGAAACCGACATAACCTTGTACAGCAGTGCCGGGCAACCCTTACTAGGTAGTGGACCCACATACATAGAACTTTACCAACAGTATAACCAAAAACGTTTCCTGACCGAGCAACGAAATCTGTTTTATCTCAACGAGCCAAAGCGCGAAAAAAAACAGTACCTTTTTTTCTCAGAAATGTACGACAACGACCGCCGCCTGATGGGCTTTATCGTGTTGCGCCTACGATTCAAAAAATTTATTCCTAACAGCTTACAAGAGCCTTTTCTTTTTAGCAACGACCGACGCGAAATCCCCGAAGCCGACCGGTACAGCTACGCCATTTACAGCGAGGGCGAACTCGCCTACAGTTTCGGCGATTTTGCCTACGACAACAACTTCCTTGAGCTGTTCCAGCACGAAAAAGGGTTCATGCTCCCCGAATTAATCGTAAATAATTATCATCACCTGCGCCTCAAGCGCGACGAGCAGGTCGTCGTCGTCTCGTCCACGGTCTATCCGCAGGGCGATATGCTCTCCAATTTTTCGTTTTTATTTCTGCTGCTTGTATTTACTTGCCTACTCAACTATTTTATCTATGGATTTTCGCGCACGGCACACTACAACCTTACCTTCGCTACAAAAGTGCAACTGTACTTAAACCTAGCCTTTTTTGTGCCGCTCTTTATCGTAAGCATTATTACGGTGAGCATTCTTAATAACACCAACGAACGCGAAACGCAGTTCTACTTCCTAGAAAAAGCGCGCAATGTGAGCGAAAGTGATAACCTCATCTCGAGCATTGTAGCCTACAACCGTGGGACTATTAGCCGCGACCAGCTACAACTCGAAGTTACCAACATTGCAGACTTCGCCCAAGCCGACCTAAACCTGTACGACCGCAAAGGACGGCTTTTGGTTACGTCGCAGCGCTATGTGTTCGACCAAAATCTACTCTCCGAGTACGTAAACGCACAGGCATACGCAGGCGTAGTAGAACAAAAACAACGCAAGATGCTGCTCAACGAGGAGCTCGGCACACTTTCCTATAACAGCGCATACGTAGGCATACAATCCTATGAAACGGGCGAAGTGATTGGCATCGTCGGGATTCCGTTTTTTGGCGCGTCTCTTCGGTTCGAAAGCCAAATTATCGAGGTCTTCACTACTATCGTCCAAACGTTCACCTTCCTGTTTATCTTGCTAGTAATTTTATCGTACTTTTCGGCCAAGTCGCTCATTCATCCTATACGCCTTATCACACAAAAAATACGACGCACTACCCTCCAAGAGCACAACGAACCGCTCGACTACCATGCCGACGACGAGTTTGGGCTGTTAGCTGGCGAGTACAACAAGATGATTGTAAAGCTAGAAGAAAGCCGCGATGCCCTTGCCCACAGCCAAAAAGAAGCTGCTTGGCGCGAAATGGCCAAGCAAGTAGCGCACGAAATCAAAAACCCACTCACCCCCATGAAACTCACGCTGCAACAGCTTCAGCGGCGCATGGGCAACGAGAAACCCATCGAAATTTTGCTCGAACAGGTAGATATTTTGAGCGACATTGCTACCTCTTTCGCCTCCTTTGCCAAAATGCCTATCCCGCAAAGCGAGGAATTTGAAATTGCGAGCGTGCTGCGCAGAGCCTTAAACTTGCACGAGGGCAACCGCACGGTAGAACTTGTAGTGGATATTCCCGACGAGGAATTTTTCATCGTGGGCGACTCGCAACTCATGCACCGTATCTTTACCAACCTGCTGCTCAACGGCATACAGTCGGTCTCGCCCGAAAAAGAAGCGCGTGTGGAAGTGTCGCTCACGCCCCTGTATCCCGAGCGCATCCTCATTGAAATTAAAGACAACGGCGAGGGAATCCCCGAACACATCCGGCATAAGATATTTATGCCCAACTTTACCACCAAAATCACCGGTTCGGGCATTGGCTTAGCCCTTGCCAAGCGCGGCATAGAGCATTCGGGCGGCGCGATTTGGTTCGATAGTATGCTCGGCGAGGGCACGTCGTTTTTTGTGGAACTACCTCTTTGCCGGTAACCCACAGCAAACACCAACCGCTGCAAACGCCGGCGAGCGTCGTGTGCAGCGGTTGGTGTCTGTTTGCAATCAAGCGGTTTGTTAACGCATCTCTGCGTCTTCGTCAATATTTTCTGGCATTTCCGGTGCGGCTTGTTCCGAGCCAAGTATGTTGCCCGAGAATGAGCCGGTCGCACTGCTTGGTTTTTTTCCTTTGCGAACTTCCTCAAAGCGTTTTTCAGCATCTAACACGGCAAGCTCAAGCATTTCAGCTTCATCTTGCGCTACCTTGAAAGCAGTTTTCGCCGACTCGAAGGCATCTTGCGCCATTTCCATCGCACGGCGTGCGTCTATGACGGCAACCGCAGCATCTTCAGCCGCCTTACGCGCCATTTCTACCACTTGCTCGGCTTCTTCGATGGGGGTGAGTTCTCCGTACTTTTTCGCCTGTACGCCTTTAATGACGCGGTCCCAATCGAACGCAGGTGCAGGAGGAAGGTCCACCTTGCCAGCACTTTGGTAGTTTACGTGCGTGTTGATTCCCTTAAACTGTGCCGACTCCAAAGTAGCTACATACCGGCGCGACTCGTCGAGAAACTCACGCGGAATGTTATAAGTAGCAGTAAGGTAGCGCAGTAGCACAATTAGGCTCTCGTATTGCTCGTCGGTATAAGAGGCGAAATATTTGTAGCCTCGGTATTTATCGGGTAGTTCGTGGTAGAGGTGCTTATCGTGGATACTGCAATAGATTTGCGGTGGGTTGAACGCCCCGCCCCCGCGTGGAAGGCGCGAGTAGTAGGTCTCCAGATTATCGCCCACGCGCTTGAGCGGCCCGTAGTTCGATAGCTCAATAGCTACGGAGCGTTTGCTGCCTTCGGTGTTATCGCCAAGGGCGTGCATACCGAGGTGAAACGCCCAAAAGCGCGATGAGAAAAGATTATACACCGTGCCGTCGCGAGCAATAAGGAAGGGCACAGAAACGCGGTTGCGCGTAAGGGCGCGGGCATCGCTGCGCACATTACCGACCGTAAAGTGAAGCACGATTTTTTCCTTCGGATATTCTTTGCGGTAGAAATACTGGTCGAAACCGTTTGCCGGACGCAGCGTAACCGCATGGAGTTTTAGGGTGTCTTCGCCGGGGATATCGAGCGAGAACGGCCGGAGCTGAAAGTGTCCGCCGTCGCCAGTTTCACGGAACTGTTTTTCAATGGCTTCGAGTTGATTGGCAATCATGGGCGTTTTGCATTTAAGAGGTGTGGGACAAAGGTGTTTTTGTGCGTAGAGAAAAAAGCAGGGTAAAAAAGATTTTTTGTTTTGCCCAACTTACTAACGTCTTTCAATCTTCTAAACTAAGAAAAAAATTGAATATTAAGAAAAATCCCGCGAACGATTGCCCGGCATCGTGCAGAAATGCAAGAAGATTTTCAGATGTAAATAACTGATAATCATTATTTTAAAATAAAAATACAGGTATCCATCCTCAGAAAAAAACAAAACTTTATTGATTTTTAGGAATTGATTACGCCACGCTATCGGCTTATTTTTTCTTTGGCACAAAGACGCAAAGTTTGACTAACTCGCGTATCTTTGAGTATGCTAACTAGGTTTACACCATGAAATACTACTTAATTGCTGGTGAAAAATCTGGCGACCAGCACGCCGCCAAGCTCATGCAGGCGCTGCGTACATTCGACCCTCAGGCACAGTTTAGGGGGTTCGGCGGAGAAACGATGCAAGCCAATGGGCTAGACCTTCAGGTGCATTACCGCGACATGGCATTTATGGGCTTTTGGGAGGTCTTTAAAAACCTGCCTACCATTTCCAAGTTCCTTTCGCGCTGCAAAAAAGATATCCTAGCCTGGAAACCCGACGTGGTGTTGCTGATAGACTACGCCGGTTTCAACCTGCGTATTGCTAAGTTTGCCCACCGCAAAAAGTTCCGTACCTACTATTACATCTCCCCAAAAATATGGGCGTGGAATACCAAGCGTGCGTATGGCATTAAGCGTTACGTGGACCGCATGTTTGTGATTATGCCCTTTGAAAAAGACTTTTACGCGCAGTTCGACTATGCGGTGGACTACGTGGGCAACCCCCTCTCCGACCACATCCGCGACTACGAACCCGACCCGGAATTCCCTACGCGCAATCATCTGAGCAAAGAGCCGCTCATTGCCCTGCTGCCCGGCAGCCGCGCGCAGGAGGTGAGTAATATGCTCGAGACAATGTTGAGCGTACGCGAGCAGTTTCCCGGATATCAGTGGTTTGTGGCGGGCGTATCTTCCTTGCCCGAAACCCTCTACGAGCCAGCCAGAAAGCGCGGTGTACCGGTATTGTACGACCAAACCTACGACTTGTTAAGCCATGCACACGCTGCACTTGTTACGTCGGGCACGGCCACACTCGAAACCGCACTGTTTGAAGTCCCGCAAGTAGTTTGCTATAAGACAAGTTTTCTGACCTACCACATCGCCAAGCGGCTCATCAAAGCACCGTTTATCTCGCTGGTAAATCTTATCGCCGAGAAAGAAGTAGTCAAAGAGCTAATTCACCACGATTTTACCTCCGAGCGCGTGGCGGAAGAACTTAGCAAGATTCTTGGCGAAGGCCGAAAACCCATGTTGGATGCCTACCACAACCTCAAAGAGCGCATTGGCACAGAAAATACGGCGCACCGCACCGCACAGGGCATCTGGCAGTACCTATCCGCAGATAAGCGGTAGCGCGCCTCGCACGTTCACGTTCTTTTCAACCCTTAACCCCTTCACACTATGGATAGCACCTTAATTTTTGCCCTTGTCCTCGTCGGTTTGTTTGCCCTGCTTGGGCTTTGGTTATTTTGGGACCACGCTAAAAAACAGCGAAAATTCGAGGTGCGCCATCCTGCCCGGGCCGAGGGTACCGTTGTAGAATGGGTAGAACACAGCCGCGAAACAGGCGGGCTGCTCAGTGGCGCATTTCACAAAGGCGAAGCGTTGCTCTTTCCGGTAGTACGCTTTACGCTCGACGGCGCAAAAGGAGTCCGCTTTCGCGATAAAAAAGGCTTTCCCAAAGAGAGTCTGCCGTTTGAAATTGGGCAATCGGTCTCTGTGGTCTATGACCGAGACAACCCTTTGCTCGCAGAGATTGTCTATGACCAAAACACACAACAGCAGTAGAACGCCCTTTACGAAAACTCAATGTATTGTTGGGGTTCGGTGCCGTCTAGCAGGCGCAGCTCGTGAGCAAATTTTCGGTTTTTGTCCGAAAGTTTGCTAGGGTCGAGCGGGATGTGGCGTAAAATCTCCACGAGGGAGTTTATTTTACCCTCTAAAGGGTAATATTTATTAACAATCGCCACTTGCGTATCCTTCAAAATGCAGTATCCCGACTTAAAACTTCCCTTTTCGTAGCGCAAAATGAAGTCGGTTTCGGCAAACAAATCTTCTAGTTTGTGCAAAAAGTGTGTCGTGTATTTTACCTGCATTTTTTTAGGGGTTAAAACTTAAAATTGTACGACACCGAAGGAATAAAACTGCCAATGACGGCAAAGCGGATGGCTTCGGTTGTTACCGGTAGGCCAGCCACCGGGCGTATTTGGCTCTGGCGGAAATAGATAGAGAACGGATTTCGGCGGTTGTAGAGGTTATACACCGAAAATACCCAGTAGCTTTCATTTTTGCGGTTTTCTTTCTTTTTGGGGTACAACGTCGCCGAAATATCCAGACGGTGGTAGGCAGGGATGCGGTAATTGTTGCGGCGGTCTTCCGAGTTGTGCGGGATGATGTAGCCTTGCAGCTCGATGCGGTTGGTGGGGAAAGTCGTCGGCGTGCCCGAAATGAGCGCGAAACTGCTCGAAAGGGTCAGGCGCGGACTCATTTCGTAGAAGGCCGTGAGGTTCAGGTTGTGCGTTTGGTCGAAACGTGCCGGAAACCACTCGCCTCGGTTGATTCCCTCTACCTTGCGCTCGGTGCGGGCAAGGGTATAGCCTACCCAACCGGTGAGCTTACCTTTTTTCTTTTCCACATAAAACTCCGCGCCATACGCCCGGCCAATGCCCGAAAGTAGGTCGCCTTCTAGGAAGCGGTTGAGCAGTAAGTCGGCACCGTCGATGTATTCGACCAACTGGCGGAAGTCTTTGTAATAGACCTCCACAGAAGCCTCGTACGTATTTTGTTTAAGGTTGCGGAAATAGCCTACCGCTACTTGGTCGGCAAGCTGCGGCGCGATGTTGTTGGTGCTAGGAGTCCAGACATCGAGCGGGATAGAGGCTGCCCCGTTGGAAATCAGGTGTAAGTACTGTGCCATGCGTTGGTAGCTTGCCTTCAATGAACTTGATGCGTTCAACTCGTATTTGAGCGAAAAACGCGGCTCGAAGTTAGCGTAGGTCTCGATAGACTCCCAGCGGTCGAACTCTGTGAAATCTGTAGGCGTGCGACGTTGCCCGGCCGGTGCATCGGCATATTCAAAGGCTGTGCCGGTGCCCATGTAGCTAAACCACGAGTAACGCAAGCCATATTGCAACGAGAAGCGGC
>CAYUJH010000010.1:0-16352 GCA_964444995.1 uncultured Roseobacteraceae bacterium
CCATGAGGCCGAGCATACCAATCGTGGGCGTAGGGAATACGGGGCCTTCGTCGGTAGATTGGTTATAAAAGCTCACGTTTCCACCGGTTACGGGCGTACCGAATTTCTCACAGCTCTTGGTCATGCCCTTAATCGCGCCAACAAATTGCCAATATACTTCCGGCACGTAGGGATTGCCGAAGTTCAGGCAGTTGGTAACGGCTACGGGCATTCCGCCGGCACAGACGATGTTTCGGGCAGCCTCTGCTACGGCAATCGCGCAACCTACTTCGGGGTCGGCGCTTACGTAGCGGCTGTTGCAGTCGAGCGTAAGAACGAGGTGCTTGTCTGTACCTCGTACATTGACCACCGCTGCATCGGCAGGGGCGTTGGTGCTTAGGTTTGCCGTGCCCACCATCGAGTCGTACTGTTCATAGACCCATGCTTTCGAGGCTATGTTCGGATGCGCAAGTAAAAATTTAGCTGCCGCCGCAAGGTCTGTGAGTGGTTTTACCGTATTGATATCGAACTTTTTGAAGGCTTGGTAATAGGTCGGCTCGCGGTACTCGCGTTGATAGACTGGTGCGCCGCCGCCTAGCACGAGGTCGTGCGCAGGCACATCGGCCACTAGCTCGCCGTTAAAATAAAAATGCAAGCGTTTGGTGTCGGTAACACGACCAATTTCGGCGCAGTTTAAGTCCCACTTTTCAAAAATATTTTTTATTTCCTGTTCGTAGCCCTTCTTGACGATGACGAGCATACGCTCTTGCGACTCGGACAGCAGGATTTCAAAGGGTTGCATATCGGATTGGCGCATAGGCACCTTATCGAGCCAAATCTCCATACCGTGTTCGCCCTTAGCCGACATCTCGGAGGTAGAGCAGGTAATGCCCGCCGCGCCCATGTCTTGTATGCCTACAATGTGGCCGGTTTGAATAATTTCTAGGGTAGCTTCGAGTAGGAGTTTTTCTTGGAACGGGTCGCCTACTTGTACGGAGGGTAAGTCTTTGGCAGAGTCTTCCGTGAGGTCGCCCGAGGCAAAAGTAGCACCGTGGATACCATCTTTGCCTGTGGCAGAGCCTACGATAAAAATAGGGTTTCCTACCCCGTGCGAGGTAGCCGAGACTACTTTATCGTGCGCGACAATCCCCGCCGAAAAGGCATTGACCAGCGGGTTTACATTGTACGAGTCGTCGAAGAAGACCTCGCCGCCCACAGTAGGCACACCAAACGAGTTTCCGTAGTTGCCAATTCCTTTTACTACCCCTTTTACCAACCACTTGGTTTTGGCGAGTTTCGGATTGCCGAAGCGCAACGAATTGAGCTGGGCAATCGGGCGGGCACCCATCGTAAAGATATCGCGGTTGATTCCGCCTACGCCAGTCGCCGCGCCTTGGTAGGGTTCGATGGCCGAGGGGTGGTTGTGCGACTCAATTTTAAAGCTACACGCTAGGTCGTCGCCAATATCCACCAAGCCAGCGTTTTCTTCGCCAGCTTTTGCCAACATGCGGGGCGAATCTTTGGGGAGCGTTTTCAGCCAAACGATGGAGTTTTTGTACGAACAATGCTCCGACCACATGACCGAGAATATGCTCAACTCGGTAAAGTTGGGGGTACGGCCTAAAATTTCGGTGATACGGTCGAACTCTTCGTCGAGCAGGCCTAACTTTCGTGCTACTTCGTAATTGGTGGTTTTCATGGGTGCGCTACGTTTTCTTTGATACATTAGTAGCGGTAAAATTAGCTAAATTTTGCGGATAGCGCGAAGCTCTCTCTTGGGCAGACCACACAAAAAAGGTCAGGCATCTTACAGACACCTGACCTTTGGCACATCTTGCGTGCTAACTAGCAGTAACTACGTAGTTATTCGCCTTGCTCGTTACTTTCTGTCGCTTTTTCGCTGACCGCTTCCTTGGTAAGTTTAAACGCCTTCAAGAACTCTTGGTACGGTTCTACAAAGGCCTCGCCAGCGGCTTCGTAGGCACTGATTGCATTGGCAACCAATCCTTTGCTTGCAAAAAACTCTGCGCGGAGGTAGTGGTTAAGCGGGGTATCTTCAGAAGGCAGTTCGGCAAGTTCTTTCTGAAGTTGCTTGGCATCTACTTTAGGCATACGCAAGCCGTGTTCTTCCGACTTCACATCTCCCTCTGCTTCGATGTGGTATTTTAGCAGTTTGCTATCGAACGAAGATAGCTTGGATAGGTCGAGTGTAACAGATGTGCCTTCTACCTCTTGGCGAATTACCTCTTCGCCTTTTAGGTTGAGGGCAACTAGCGTGTATTTTGTAGGGGCTTCTTCCGCGTCTGTGAACCAACCAATGGTTACGTGGCCAGGTAGGAACTCTGTTTGCGCGGGTAGTAATACTTGGATGCTGTTTTGCTGCGTAGCGCGCATCACCGAACCTGTTTTCACGATAGACTGGCTAAAGCGGTTGCTTTTGTTGTCGTCGGAGGTAAGCTCGTCAATGATAAACATAGCAATTTTGCCCGACGTGCTGCCTTCTGCCGAAGCGATTTTAGCCTCAAGGTCTTTCACCTTGTATTCGCCGGCTTTCTTGATTTCAACGGTTTTCCCGCTGTGGTGAGCAAGACCAAGGTACGCGCCTTCTCCTACCGCTATCAGTTGCTCGGCAGTCAGAGAGGTGCCTATTTTCAACGCATTACCGTCTATCGTCGTTGTTCCCTTCGCGCCTAGCACCTTAAATGCGTAGTCTTGTGCGTAAAGCACCGAACCCGCAAGTGTCATTACAAAAAGTAACAGTGCAGATTTCATGTTGATAGGTTTCATTTTGAAATTAATTAATTTAAAGATTAAATTTTAACAGAAGTTTTTTGAATGCATTCAGGACGATATCTATGTAAATTTCACATAAGTCTCCTGAGACTATGATAACAAAAATAGTGGCAGTAAAGTCTGCCTGATATTTAAACACGTCAAAAATAATGAGGTTTATCAGATATACGAAGATAGCCTCAAAAAGTTGAATAACTTTAGATATGCCATTGTACCACACCGCCAGTTTAGGGTTGTGCACAATTTGCGAGAACAACACAATATTGAAATAGCACACTAAAAAAGCAATCAGTGCACTTAACCAAGCGGGCATCTGCGCGATATAATTTCGCTCCAGCATCATGGACAAGATATTTGCCTGTACCACAATCCCGAACATATCAGGCTCTCCGCGACCCATCAGTTCGCTGTTGAGGGGGGTGTAAAACTTGGATTCTTCAAAGAAGTAATCGCCGTAGTCTGTCCCCATATATCCCAACAACACAATTTTGCCTTCAATCATTTCAGCGGTGAAGTTTTCTTGGGCTACTTGTGCCGCTTCGAGCTTAGGATATTTTTCTAAGTTTCCTTTGAAATAGATGACCTCTTCTGCATTGTTTCGCCTCAAAAACTCGTCCGCAATGTTCGCATCGTACTGCTCCATGACTTTTAGGGCAAAACAATGGACAATTTGCCCATTTTTGAGCGTTTCTTTGGGAGGTATTTCGCCCCAAAATGGGAAGTGAGAGGGCTGCCGGTCGCCATTATTGGCAAAGCCCGTCGTAACGTGTGCCAATACCTCTTGCGGCGGGTTGCGTAAGCTATCCCATGCCTGCTGTGCTTCCTGCCACTGATGCAGCTCTGAAACCATGACCACGTTTTGTGTATTTTTGAGCGTCTGTTCGAGCATAAAATCGCCGATAGGGTCTTCCTCGTCGGGTTCGAAGAACTCCATGCCCATTCCTATCACTTTAGGGTTGTATTTGCCCAGCACGGCTAGCTGCTCGGCCAACTCGCGCCGGCTCAGCCCCCCGGTATTTACCAGCACGATGTTTTGCTCGGCAGGGACAGACTGTGCGTCTCGGATTTTGGAATAGTACAAGTGGGTAAGGTTGAAATCTTCAAAACCATCTCTCAAGGTCCGCAAGAAAGAAACATTTCCGCCTAGCCACTGGATAAACCAAAGAAATAGGAAGGTAAATACTACCCCCCCAACAACGGTTCGATTGAAAAAAATGCTAAGTATGCGCATGGTAGTTGTGGGCTATTCGCATTGCTGCGTGCTTCAAAAGTTTAGTTTCAGTTGCAGGCGCTTGAACAGGTTCAAGATTACGTCTATGTATATTTCGCACAAGTCGCCCGATAAAATCACCACAAAAACGGCAAGTGTAAAATCGGTTTGGTACTTGAACAGGTCGAAGATAAGCAGGGTGGCAAGGTATAAACACAGCACCTCGATGAGCTGAATGAGTTTAGAGATGCCGTTGTACCATACCGCGAGCTTGGGGTTGTAGATAATTTGAGCGAACAAGGTAATGTTGATATAACAAATCAGTACGGCGACTAACAGGCTGAGCCACACAGGCATTTCGTTGATGTATTTGTCTTCCAGTATCATCGAGAGAATATTTGCGTGAATCACTACTCCGAACATGTCGGGAGTGCTGCGCCCAATAAGCACCTCGTTGAGTGGGGTATAAAACTTGTCTTCGTCGAAGAAATGCGTGCGGTATCCGTCGCCCATGTAGCCCATGAGCACAATTTTTCCGGCAATCATGTCGGGCGAAAATTTTCCTTCTGCTATTTCGTAGAACTCTAGCTTGGGGTACTTATCTAAGTTGCCTTTGAAATAAATAATTTCCTCTTCCTTGCCGCGCTTCATAAACGCCTCGGCTAGTTTGGGGTCGTAGGCTTCCATCACTTTGGCGGCAAAGCAGTGTTCCTCCTGCCCGTTGGTGAGTTTGTCTTTGGGGGGTATCGTACCCCAGAACGGAAAGTTGACCGACTCTTTGTTTCCAATGTTGGCATAGCCGGTGGTAACATGTTGGAGAAATTCCGGCGGGGGGAGCAGCAGCGTGTCCCATGTTTGCTGTTTGGCATTGGGGAAATTTAGCTCCGATACGAGCACCATGTTTTCGGTGTTTTTGAGTGCCTGCTCAAACAAAAAGTCGCCGATGGGGTCATCTTCGCGCAGGCCAAAGAAGCGCACATCAATACCAATCACTTTGGGCTTATGCGCATTGATAAGGTTGATTTGCTCGGCAATATCGCGGCGGCCTAGTTTGCCAATATTGACCAACACAATGTTTTGCTCGGCGGGTACTGTCTTTTGGTCGCGTATCTTAGCATAGTATAGGTGGGTGATGTTGAAGTCTTCAAAGGCATCATCCAATACATTGAAAAACTCGAAACTCACACCCAAAGAGCGAGCGCCCCACATAAATAGAAACACCAGCACTACGCCTCCTAGCACCGTTCGGTTGAGTACCTTTTTGAACATACGTTGCGGTCAGACTTTGTAAACAAATAGAGAAAAGTGAAATTTATGTGCTATGTTTTGCGCTTGGAAATCCAATGCACGAAGGCGCACTCGCCTGCGCATTTACAACGCACCTGCACGGCTTTTTCGCATACGTTGGTGCAAATAGCCGTAAAAACAAAGCAAATAAACGGATAAAATATTGACTTTCCAGCAATGTTTTGCATACATTCGCTTTGGGAGCGATTTTTCTTCCGCTGCCAGTTACCTACTCTTGCACCCTTTGATTGTCTGTGGATGTCGTACCGAACACGTCTTTCGCCCCAAGCCTATATCGACGGCGTATTGAGCGGTAATCGCTTTGCCCTCAGCCGCGCCATTACCCTTATCGAGAGTCAGCGCGAAGCCGATATGCAACTCGCCGAAACGGTCATGGCGGGCATACTGCCGCATACCGGTAAGGCTATTCGCGTGGGGATTACCGGCGTACCGGGCGTAGGAAAGAGTACGTTTATAGAAGCCTTCGGGCTGCACCTGCTCGCGCAAGGTGAGCAAATTGCCGTACTCGCCATAGACCCTAGCAGCCCGGAAACAGGCGGCAGCATCATGGGCGACAAAACGCGCATGACCCGCCTTGCCAACGAACCCAACGCCTTTATCCGCCCCACTCCTGCCGGCACATCGCTCGGTGGCGTTGCCCGAAAAACACGCGAAACTATGCTGCTCTGCGAGGCAGCTGGCTATACCTTCCTTCTCATCGAGACGGTAGGCATTGGGCAATCGGAAGTTGCCGTAAAGCAAATGACCGACTTTTTTCTGCTCCTCATGCTAGCGGGTGCAGGCGACGAGCTGCAAGGCATCAAGAAGGGCGTGATGGAAATGGCCGATTTGCTTGCTATCACCAAAGCCGACGGCGAGAATCTATTGCCGGCCAAACGCGCGCGCGCCGCTTACCAAGCCGCTCTGCACCTCTACCGCGAACGCGCCTCGCAGTGGCGGCCCCAAGTCGTTGTGTGTTCTGCCGCTGAAGATACCAACCTCGATACCATCGCCTCGCTCATACGCCAATTTGCCGACGAGATGCAAGCCCGCGGCTGGTGGCACCAAAATCGCACGCACCAAAATACGCACTGGATGCACGAAAGCATCAAAGATGCGCTCCTCCATGCGTTCTACCACGCGCCCGACGTGCAGCAGCAACTCCCCGCACTTACCGAAGCCGTAGCCCATGCGCGTATTTCGCCCTATCAGGCGGCGCGCCAACTCATTGCTGCCTTTGGGAAGGTGTGAGCGGCACGTGCCATGCACCGTCTTTGGCTACGATATGCACCGCTTGGTGGCGTTGGGCTGCTTGCAGTTCAAGGCGCTGGAGGGCATAGAAGCTGTTCGTGGCATCGAACACGAACAACGGTGCACGCAGCGTAGGCCAGTCGTCGAAGTTGCGCAGTGCATTGTGCGAAACAAGCACGTAGTCAGCTTCGAGCGGTAGGGAGCTTTGTGTCCTGCCTCGCAGCCACACAATGCGCTTACCCTGCCATACCATCAGGTGCACCGAGGGCAGCGGCTGCGACATGGGCAACCAAGCTGGTGGCGCACTTACCGCACGGAACACGCCCTCGGTAGGAAGTCCACGCGCCAATAAGTCCTCGTAGAAGGCAAATTTCTGACTTGCCGCGTCGGCGAGGAGGGTGCTATCGGCCAGAACCGTCGTCTGCCCATGTGCCAAAAAGGCAAGGTTTGCCTGTTTGCGCGTATGATAAACCCCCAGCGTTACTTCTTGCCGAGGGGCATACTGCTGCACACTTTGCCATATCCCCCACAAAAAGGCGACACCTACCAACGGCTGCGCCCATGCTACACGCCGGCTGGTCCATAGTTTTCCGGCAAAAATCACGAGCAAAAAGAGCAACAAGGTCGCCGTTAGGTCGATATATACATGCTGGGTAACCGCATGGGGCAAGGAAGTGAGCAACTTTACGAGCATGTTCATCAACTGGGTGCATAGCGTGGTTACAAACCCTACAAACTCCGCCAGCATGGGCACCACCGACGTTGCCAATACCAACAACCCTCCGCACAACACGAGCGCAGCCCCCGGAATAACTATCAGGTTAGAAAGAAAAAAATAATTGGGGAACTGATGGAAATAATACAGGCCAAAAGGAAACGTAGCTAGTTGCGCCGCCAACGATACGCAGGTAAGTTCCCACGCCCATTGCGCCACCTTGTTTTCGAACGTGTACACCTGCACAAAAAAAGGATACAGCCATACAATGCCCAGCACCGCCGAAAAAGACAGCTGAAAACCCACCTGATAGAGCATATACGGGTTATAAAAGAGCAGAAAAAGCGCACTTAGCGCGAGCGTATTATAGATATTGCCCTTTCGGTTGAGCATCTGCCCGACCAATACGATGGAAAACATTGTTACAGCGCGCATCACCGAGGGCGACAGGCCGGTCAGAAAGGCGTACCCCCACAAAAAGAGCAGGCTCACAACACCTTTTGCATATACCTCGCGCCGCCCCAAATAGCGCAAGGGCAGAAGTAGGTATCCTAAAATGGCGACTAAAATCCCTACATGCAGCCCTGAAACAGCCAATACGTGCATGGCACCAGCGCCGGCATACACTTCGCGCAGGGCGTTGTCTAGCTCGTTTTTCACCCCTAGTACAAGAGCAAGCACAATCGCTCTGCTTTCTGCTACGGGCAAATACCGATGAAACTGCGCCACACACCATGCCCGCGCCTTCCCTGCCCAATGCACCGCATAATTCCCCCTCCATTGCCCTGTTTTCTCGAACGTATGCGCACGCAAAAAATGCTGGTGCGTAACTCCCTGCGTAAGCAAATACGCACGGTAGTCGAAGGCACGCGGATTTGTAGGTGGCGGCACAAGTTGCGGGCGACCTCTTATGAGCAGTTCCTCGCCATACGCCAACGAAAAGAGGCTATCGTCTTTGGGAAAATAGGCCATCAGTTTCCCCACTGCGGGTTGCCAGGTGCTGTCTGCCCGAACAGCCACGAGCGAAAGCGTAGCGCGTCGGCTTCGGGCGGTCTCTTCTAAGGGGGTCTGCGCTACGGCATGATAGTACGTAATGAGTGAGTCCGGCACGTGCAGAAGGTGGTCGGGGTGCTGTTGGGGAGTAACTTGCTGGGTGCGAAAAAACCCTAACAAAGCAAATAGCAGGTGTATCCCTAGTCCCTCCACATACACAGGTTTTCCGTACTGTGCGCGGAGCACATACCTATATGCCCCAATTGCCAGCAAGCCAACCAATACCGCCAGATACCCATATACGGACGGTACTGTTGCGATTTCTGCAAGCAATATCCCTACTATGTAGGCGACGGCCACACCTGCTACTGGATATGCCTTGGGTAACATGTACGTTTGCGCATGAAATAGAGTAAAAAAATAGGTGCGTTTAGGCTGGTTGATAGAGCCATTGCAGCGCCTCTTGGCGGTCTGCAAAATTTACAATCGGGTACTGGTTTTCGAGTTTCATTTTAAAAAACTCATCGAAAAGTTGTTCCACCGAAAGTTCTGCTAGCATTTCTTTGGGCACCATGTGCGCATACTTTTTTAGCCCCAGATCCACCCACTCAGCGTTGAGCAGTTCGGCCATCCATAGCTGTTCTTCTGGGTTGATAGGATAGATGAAGTTCGCACAGTTGTCGTACAGGTACTTGGGTTTGCACTGGCGAAACACAGCAAGCCATGCCTCCATCTCGGTGCGAAACTCGGCCTCGTTCATGTGCTCCGTTTCAGCGAACCAGTCGGTGAAGAGCGTTTCCGTTTCTGCCTCGTAGGCATGAACTGCGTACTTTGAGGTGTAGTATGTTTCCATAGCGTACTAAAAAAGTTTGGGTGTAACGGTCTTTAACCAACTAACTATTCAAAAACGAACCTAAACATTTATGGGTAAATATACAAGGGATTCATGCGGAAAAGTCAAAAAATTTGTGTCCCATTGGCTCGGTGCGCTGTGCCTAGTCCGTAGTTTAGCCTAAGTTACCTATCTTTGGTAGTGTGCCTTCTGCCTGCCCAACCACGTTAGCACGGGGTTCGGGGGTGCCGAGCCACGTTAAGCCATTCATCTCTAACCCAAACACCATGAGCAGAAAAAGAATTGTAGCCGGTAACTGGAAAATGAATCTCACCAAAGAGCAAGCCGCCAAGCTAGCCTCCGAAGTGGCCAACATGGCCGCCGACGAGCTTACCGACGATGTTACCCTTATTATGTGTCCGTCGTTTATCCACTTGCCGACCGTAAAAGCACTCTTACCGCATCACCTCACACAGGTGTCCGTAGGTGCGCAGAATTGCAGTCAGCACGAGGCCGGTGCTTATACAGGCGAA
Source organism: uncultured Roseobacteraceae bacterium (assembly GCA_964444995.1). Classification (GTDB taxonomy): domain Bacteria; phylum Bacteroidota; class Bacteroidia; order Cytophagales; family Flammeovirgaceae; genus CAYUJH01. Next base: position 9,594 of record CAYUJH010000010.1, read on the forward strand.
ATATCGGTCGAAATGCTTACGTCTTACGAGGTAGCGTACGTAATTGTGGGGCACAGCGAACGCCGTGAGTATTTTCGGGAAGATAATGCTCTTTTGGCCGCCAAAACCGACCGTGTGTTGCAGGCAGGGCTTACCCCTATTTTTTGTTGCGGAGAAGTGCTCGCCGAGCGCGAGGCTGACAACCAAAACGAAGTCGTACACAGGCAACTTGCCGAAGGGCTATTTCATCTTTCGGCGGCGGAGATTGCGCGTGTGGTCATTGCCTACGAACCCGTATGGGCTATCGGAACGGGCGTAACGGCAAGCAGCGAGCAGGCGCAGGAGATGCACGCCGCTATCCGCGCCATGTTGGGTAAACAATACGGTGCGCAGGTTGCCGACGGCCTGCCCATTTTGTACGGGGGCAGTTGCAAGCCCTCCAACGCCGCCGAGCTATTCGCCTGCCCCGACGTGGACGGCGGACTTATCGGCGGTGCTTCGCTCAAATCGCGCGATTTTGTGGATATTGCCAAGTCGTTTTAAGTACCCAATGCACAAAAAAAGGGACGTTGTACAACGTCCCTTTTTTTTATTGTTAACAGAAAATCTCTAGTAATACTTGTGGAGGTTTTCCTCTACTTTGTAGAGTTTTTCGAGTGCCTTATTCACTTTGAAAGAGGCGTTTGCGTTGTGGCGTGTTTCCACATCGCGGCGGTAGGCTGAGTAGTCTGCTACTTCCATCGCTTCGTCGAAAGAGACAAGTTCTACAAGCACCACTCCATTTGCTTCTACAATCGGCTGCGAGCGTTCGCCTTCTTTCATGCTGAATGCGCTGCCCACAACGCGCGGTGCAAAGCCCACTGCCGTAATGTTCGGGTTGTCGAAGGAAACACCGCTTGCCGGGTGAATCGTTGCACCGGTACCATACGCGGCCTGTATCTCTTCGAGCGAGCCACCAAGTTCGCTAAGCTTATTTACAATTTTTTCTTCTTTCTTTTTCTTGAGCAATGCCGTGCGCACATCTTCTTGCACGTCTTCAAACGTGATGTCTCCTTTTTCGCGTTTTTTGTTCAGAACTGCAATGATGAACTGGTCGTCGAGGTCAAAAATCTCTGACACATCGCCTACTTTTGCCTCGTCGCCGTAGGCCCATGTAACAATCTGACGCACGCGGTTGCCAGTCAGGTTATTAATGCTACGCGCCGTAGGAGGAACGTTCAAGGCTTGGTACAAAATCATGCCTGAATCTAGGTTGTTTGCCAATTCGTCGCGGTTTTTGAACTGCGTATATTTTCCGGCTTGGCGATATACGCGGTCAATCGTTTCGTCGCTCGGGGTAATGTCGCGCTCGATAGTCGCGATGAGGTATTTGTCGAACGTTTTGGTATTGGTTACTTCGATGAGGTGGTAGCCAAATTGCGTTTTTACCGGCTGAGGAAGCACGCCCGGTGCGGTAGCGTTCATCACTGCATCGTTGAACTCTTCTACCATCGTGCCTTGTGTGAACCAGCCAAGGTCTCCGCCTCTTTCTTTGGTGCCATCGGTACCGTGTTCGCGTGCCATTTCTTCGAAGCTCGCGCCGGCACGAATCTGGCGGAGCACTTCGTTGGCACGTTTTAGCACACTAGCATCGTCTTCGCTACCTTCCGCTTGGAACAAGATATGACGGGCACGCGCCGAAGGTACAGAGTCCTGCACTTTGCGCACGTATTTATACATTCTGAATACCGTACCGGCGTTGTAGGGGCCGTGTACTTCTCCTTCGTAAAGACCGTCAAGGCCTTCTACGTACTGCAATTCGGTGGGCAAGTTAGAGGGCAACACGACCGTAATGCCGTTCGGGCGGTCGGAATTTGCCTCTACAAACGCCGTATCGTTTTTGGTTTGTGCGAAGGGTTCGCGGAGGGCTTCTAGTTGCTTTTGCAAGTTTTGAATGTCCTCGGCAGAAGGGCGCGACGAGAACGAGAGGTACTCTAGTTCGCGGTTGGCTTCTCCCTCAAAGTCTTTGCGATTTTTGGTGAAATAATCGCGCAATTCGCTGTCAGAAACGCTGATAGTAGAGTCCTCAATTGAGCTAAAGGGCACGAAAACATACCGCAGCTCGGCCTTTGAGTTTTTGCTCTGATACTCTCTTTTAGCCTGCAACGAGGTAGCATAAAAGGTTTTAGACAGCATACGCTCGTATTTTTCGCGCAAACGGCTAGGGGCAAGGTCGCGCTCAAAGTTGTACCACGAAGCCTGCGCCGATACATCGTACTTATCGAGGTTTGCCAAGAAGTTTTGAATGGCTGCGCGATCTACCTCACCGGTCTGCGGATTGGTAAACGATTGCGCTACGCCGGGGTGAATATTGTTGCCCTGTACCATGTCGATTATCTCGGCATCGGTAACTTGCAGACCGAGTTTATCGAACTCTTTGCGGAAGGCTACTCTAAAAATTAGCTGGTCCCAGGCCTGCTGACGAATAGAAGGTAAAATATTTTCGGGGGGGGCACTGCCGGTAGAAAGCGCGTAGTTGTTGCGGATTCTTTCGTATTCGGTGGCAAATTCTTCTAGGGAAACTTCTTGCCCGCCGATGGTGCCCACAATGCGTTTAGTAGGGTTGAACAGTTCTAAGCCGCCCGAGGAAAACAGGTCGCTTAGAATAAATAAACCAAGCGCTGCGGCGATAATGCCTATCATCAGGCCTGTACGTTCGCGGATTTTGTTAATCAGAGTCATCTGTTATTTTGCACGTTTTTGAATAATACTCAAATTTTTAGTGCGCAAAGGTATAGAATCTCCTTCGATTTGCACAACTATTCCCTATAAATGAAGGAATTACGAAAGAATAATCGAGTAGTTTCGCGGTTTTAAGCCAACTATGCACTATTTTACAGGGCAATTATCGAAAACTGAACATCCTTGACGTTGGTACTACCGAGCGTACTGCACCAGGACTTTCAGCGCAGAGGTTTTTGCTAGCCTACATCTTTCTAAACAAAAAAAGGTATGAGTGAGTCGTTAGATTTGTCGAATATTGTGGCCGAGCGCGTGCCTGCCCGCCACTACTTCCGCGAGGAGTTCCCTAAACGGCAAATTTACCTAAGTCATAGTATTTCTCATCCGCACCCGCGCTTTGTCCTTGAGCGGTGGCAGGCTAGCCCTTACAAGCTAGGCAGTTGCTTTTTGCTCGCCGGGCAGCCCTATCCGCACGAAACCCACTACGACGACGGGCAAATTCATCAGTGCTTCCACTCGAAGTACTGGGCGATGCACCTCGGCGTACACGCACAGGCCAACCAAGTACCCGAGGCGTTCAAAACCAAGACCCATACGCGCACCCTAGAAAAGCACTCTATCAGCATTGTGCTGTGCAGTGCCGGCGCGTTGAGCTGGGAAGGCGGGCGGTTTTACACCTCCTTTCGGAAGGTTGTCCCCGAAGAGCAGGTCATTGAGTACATGGACCCGTACCGAGGGATGCGCTTCTTCCATCGCTATACTCCTGCCCAAATCGAGGCGTTGCGCAAATTGCTCTTGTACCTGCGCGAGGTATATGCCATTCCGCTGCGCTATCGTTCTCAGATATGGGACATCAGCGAGCAGGCACTCGAAGGCGAACCGGGACTGTTCACGCGGTGTAGCGTCCGCTCCGATGTGCGCAGTATGCACCCCCAGCCCGAACTCATCGAAATGTTACTCAATTTGCCCAACAGCTAATCGCTGCCTTTTCTATTCTTTTATTTCATCTTTCACCTCATTTATCTGCATGCTCGTATGGAAAATACCCCTACCTCCCCCGCGCAAAAAGAACAAACCTCCGGTAGAACGCCAAAGCAGTGCCTTAACTGCGGGGCAAGCGTCCACGGAAAGTACTGCCACGAATGCGGACAAAGCACGAAGGTTGAGCCTATTTCTATGCGGGGACTCTTCTACGAAATTTCCCACGCGATTGACTTTCAAAAAGGCATCTTCCATACCATGCGCGAGTTTACCTTACGGCCGGGCCATGCCGCACGGGAGTATGTGCTCGGCAAGCGAAGGTCGCACTTTAGCCCAGTGAAATACTTGCTGTTGGTCAGTGCGCTTGCCGCTTTCTTGAACGCCTTTATCCCTTACGAAGATATGGTGGAGTTCGAAGCCGATGCAAAGGCCGGTATGGAGGAGGCAATCAACGACTCTACCCTCTCGCCCGAACAGCTCGAGGAGGCGAAGCAAAAGCGCGCACAGGCTTCGGAAGAAATCGGCGAGGCACAACAATTAGTCTCCGAAACCATACAGATCGTTTTCAAGCAGTACTTTTCGGTAGTTACGCTGCTCTCTGTGCCGCTGATAGCCTTTTTTTCGTTCTTCTTTTTCTACGCGCACCGTGTAAACTATGCGCGGCACATCGTGGTGAACATGTACCTATCGGCGCATACCCTATGGCTGTATATAGGGCTGATGTGCGTATTCGTACTACTTGGGCAAAAGGAACTCATCGGCGATATATTTCAGTATTATTTTATCGGCTATTTGGCCTATAGCATCTGGATGTATGTGCAATTTTTCCAGCCGCGCTACAAAGTCTGGGCAGGTTTCAAGGTCGTATTCATGAACTTTGTTTTTACGGTCATACTCATGATCGTCCTCGTGATTGCCATTGGGCTGTATTATGCTATCAGGAGCGGGAAAATGGATATGTTTATGTAACGCACAAACAAGCCTTTTGGCGCATACCCATACTTTCTTGCCAAAGTCTAATCCATCGTCTTAGTTAATTACCTTCATGCGCTTGAAGGGCTTGGTTTCATCGAACAGTTTGCGGAAGGTGATGTGCGTTTTGTGCAAAATGCCGCCTACATCTTCGGCTACGCGAATCATTTTGGGGTTGAAGTCACCAATCCAATTCATCTCAAACTCTTTGTACTGATAGTTCGGTACGTGCCCTATTTTGGTAAATGCCACTACAATAGCGGCTTCTATGCCCTTTCCTTGATACTTGGGCACTACGCCAAAGACTACACCGAACATCTTTTCTATCTTCACGACTTTTAAGTACCACAAAAACTTGAGCTTTGCCCACCAGTTAAACTGCCCGTTGAGGTGCTTGACGACCTGATTGATTTCGGGAAGCATAATGAAGAAACCCACTGGTTCGTCGTTGTGGTAAGCGAACCAGATAATCGTTTCGTCCATGATAGGCTTAATGGTTTTCATAATGACGAGCGCCTGCGCCTTAGACATCTTCGCCACGCCGCCATGCTTGCCCCACGCCTCGTTATATACCGTGCGGAAATCCTCCGCGTATTTTTCCATCTCTTTTATCCGCAAATGCCGAAAATCGTAGGCAGGGTCGTCGTAAATACGCTTGGCCTTATCGTACATTTTGTCTATCAGCCGGCCTGCGACTGGCCTGCGGAAGGTATATTGCTTAAAGTAGTCTTGGAAGCCGTAGCCTTCAAACAGGTCTTTATAGTACGCAAAGTTGTAGGGCATACAGTAGTTGGGTTCGTGAAAACCCTCTGCGAGGCATCCCCACCACTTGTCGCGGTCGCCGAAGTTGATAGGGCCGTCCATGGCCTCTATGCCACGCTCTTCTAGCCATGCTTTGCACGCATCGAAAAGCACGTTCGCGGCGACTTGGTCGTTGATGCACTCAAAAAAGCCCATCCCACCGGTCGGCTGTTCGTTGTCTTTGTGTATCGTTTTCTTGTTGATAAACGCCGCCACGCGCCCTATGGTCAGTCCCTGTGCATCTTTCAATATCCAGCGCGTGCATTCCCCCTGCCGAAAGAGTTTATTTTTTTGCGGGTCGAACACTTCTTCGATGTCCTTATCGAGCGGGCGTATCCAGTTCGCCTCGTTTTTATACAACCGAACGGGCAGCTGTAAAAATTCTTTGATGTGCTTTTTTTCGGTAACTTCTATAAGTGTCATGTGCAAACGTTCAATGAGCGAGGATGGATAAGATATACTAAAACATATAAGGTTTGCGAAATTTTGGTCGCATAAATCATTCAAAATCAAGCAAATCAAATCATGTCAATCCTTAAATCAGGTGAATCTTGGTATATTTACGAAAGTGCGGTAAACTGCCGGAGGAAACGCACGTCGTTTTCAAAAAACAAGCGGATGTCTTCTACCTTGTAGCGCAGCATGGCGATACGCTCGATGCCCATACCGAAGGCAAAACCGGTGTATTTTTCGGAGTCTATGCCGCAGTTTTCCAGTACGTTGGGGTCCACCATGCCGCAGCCCAAAATTTCGAGCCAGCCCGTTCCTTTCGTAATACGGTAGTCGGCCTCGGTTTTTAGGCCCCAGTAGATGTCCATTTCCGCGCTCGGCTCGGTGAAGGGAAAAAACGACGGACGAAAGCGCACTTTGGTATCTTTCCCAAACATTTCGCGCGCGAAGTAATACAGCGTATTTTTCAGGTCGCGGATGCTCACGTTTTCGTTTACGTACAGCCCCTCCACTTGGTGGAACAGGCAGTGCGCCCGCGCCGAAATAGCCTCGTTCCGGTACACCCTGCCGGGCATAATGGAGCGAATGGGCGGCGGCTGACTGTTCATGAGCCGAATTTGCACGTTCGAGGTGTGCGTGCGCAACAACACGTCCGGACTTTTTTCTATAAAGAAGGTATCTTGCATTTCCCGCGCCGGGTGGTTTTCGGGGAAGTTCAAGGCGGTAAAGTTGTGCCAGTCGTCGTCTATCTCCGGCCCTTCGGCTACGTTGAAGCCAATATTGCGGAAAATCTGCGTAATGCGGTTGCGCGTTTGCGTAATGGGGTGTATTGTGCCAAGCTCGTTGGGCACACCG
>CAYUJH010000011.1:0-11824 GCA_964444995.1 uncultured Roseobacteraceae bacterium
CTTTTGTGGTGCGTCTTGCGCTTCGGCATTAGCGATGCCGAACTTCTCTTCGAGGTCCACAATCGCTAGAATTTCCCCCCGAATGTTGGCAACGCCTTTGATGTACGAAGGGGTGAGTGGTACCTTCGAGATAGGCGGCGTAACCACTACTTCTTTGATTTGCTCGATAAGCAAACCGTACTCCTCCTCGCCCAGGCGAAAGACAATGACCTGATGCAGTTTCCCAAGCGCATCGCCCGAACTGGCAGGCGATGCGTTTTCTAGGGTGTTTGGTGTATTCATCTGGCTTAATGCAGTTTAAATTTCGACACTTCTTTTTTCAAGCTGCTCGCCGTTTGGGAGAGTTCCTGACTGGTTTTGGCGATGTCGCGCACGGCTTCGTTGAGGCTATCGGCTGAAGTCGAGGCCTTTTTGGTGCCGGCCGCCGTTTCTTCGGATACGACTACGATTTTTTCGATGTTTTTCACCACCGAGGCTACCGCCGTTTGCTGCTCTTTGGCCGCTTTTACCACCTGTTTGGAGATAGAAAGCGTCTCTTGGCTAGAACCTAGGATGGTCTCGAACACCTCGCGGGCATCGCGGGTGGCGGAGTTGCCTTGCTTTACGTTGCCTTCCATTTTGTCGATAGACTTCGAGGCGAGGACAACGTCTTTCTGCACGTCCTGAATCACGCGCTCAATCCCTACGGCCGACCTGCGCGAGTCTTCCGCCAGCTTGCGGATTTCCTCGGCTACTACGGCGAAGCCCCGCCCAGCGTCGCCGGCGCGGGCTGCCTCAATCGCCGCGTTGAGGGCAAGTAGGTTGGTTTGCGCGGCAATGTCGGTAATTACGTTCAACGTGCGCGAAATTTCTTCGGAGCGCTCGGTGAGTACGTAAATAGATTTGGCGGTCGAAGAAGCCGACTCGGCAATTTCTTCCATGTGCTCTACCAACTTTTTTACAATTTTCACCCCTTCTTGCGAGTTGTGCACCCCTTGTACGGCCGACTCGTTGATTACGTCGGCTTGCTCGCCGGTACTTTCTGCCGTTTTCATAATCTGCTCGGCAAAGCGCGACGACTCGTCGGTGCGGGTTACCTGTTCGAGCATCCCTTCGTGGATACCTTGAATCTCGACCACCACCGTTTGCGTATTCTTTTCGATACCCTCGGCCTTGCCTTTCATTTGGTCAGAGGCTACGTCCACTACTTCGGTTTCTTCACCTATTTTCAATAAGAGCGACTGCAAACTCGTAATCGCATCGTTGAGGGCGTTGCCCATTGCCTTGATGTCGCCGGCTGCTTTGGCGCGGAAACGTACCGTAAGGTCGCCCTTGGCAAGGTTTTCTACCGTAGCACTTACCTCTTGCAGTGGCTCAGAGATAGACGACAGCAGTTCGTTCACCGCTTCGATAAGTGCTTTCCACGCACCTTCCTCGTCGGTAACTTCCAAACGTGCTGAAAGCGTTCCTTCCTTACCTGCTTGTTGTACCACGCGGTTTAGCTCCGAAATGATGTCGGCAATCGTATCGCGTACCTCAATGTTATCGCGAATCATATCGGCAATATCGCCATCGAGGGTGATACCGCCCAAATCGAGTTCGGCTGTTAGGTTTCCTTTCTTGAGTTCGGCCAAGAATTTGCGCAGGGCATTAAAGGCCACGTTGAACGACGTAATGTCCTGCACGTATTGGGCTACTTTGAGGAGGTTACCCTCGTCGTCTTCAATCGGGTTGTAGCTACCTTGCAGCCATACCTCGCGGCCGTACTTGCCTACGCGCTCGTACTCGCCCGTATCGTTTTGGCCGCGGTTCAATTTTTCCCAAAGGAGCTTATAGGCAGCCGACTTCACATACTCGGGCGGGCACAACAGGCTGTGGTGCTTGCCCTTGAGGTCTTCTAGGGCGTAGCCAAAAAACTTGAGATAGTTTTCGTTGGCGTGCAGTATCGTACCATCCATGGCAAACTCAATCGCACCGTACGACTCGTCGATGGCTGTGATTTTTCCTCGGTTTTCGGCGTTACGCAGGCGGCGTTCGGTAACGTCTTGGGCATATTTGACTACCTTGAGCAGGTTGCCCTCGTCGTCGGTAATGGGGTTGTAGGTAGCATCGTACCAAACCACTTGCCCTTGCTTGCCAATGCGTTTGTAGGTGTTCTGGTCGTATTCGCCTCGGCGCAATTTCTCCCAAAAGGCTTTGTACGCAGCAGAATTGGCATGAGATGGCTCTACGAGTATGCTATGGTGTTTTCCTGCCACTTCTTGGGGCGTATAGCCGAGGGGCTTGAGAAAGTTTTCGTTGGCGGATAGTAGCGTGCCATCAAGGCCTAGCTCTACTACGGCATTACCTCTGCCCATCGCCGACACCTTGCCACGGTTTTCGGCGTTGCGCAGGCGGCGTTCGGTAACGTCTTGGGCAACTTGTACTATTTTCTGAATGTTGCCGTCGATATCGGTAATGGGGTTGTACGTGCCTTCTAGCCATATCACCTTTCCGTCTTTTCGCTTGCGCTTGTAGGTGAATTTGTCAAATTCTTCGCGCAGTAGTTTTTCCCAAAGGCTGTCGTGTTCTTTGGGGCCGAAGAGCAAAAGGCTGTGGTGTTTGCCGAGCAGCTCGGCTTCGGTGTAGCCGGTGCGCTGGCAGAAAAGAGGGTTCACTTCAATGATTTCTCCTTGTAGGTTAAAACCGACCATCGTATTCGATTCGCCGATGGCCTCGAGCATGCCCTCTACTTCTTTGCGGCTGTCTATTTGCTCGGTAACATCGAAGCGCAGACCGATGTAGCGCACGGGTTTCCCGTCTTTATCGAGTACCGGCGCGATGGTAGCGTCCACCCAGTAGTGCCCACCGTTTTTGTGTTTGTTCCGATAGACCTGCTGGAACATCTTACCACTCTGAATATTTTCCCAAAGTTGCTTGAACACTGCTTTGGGCGTGCTAGGGTGGCGGATAACGTTGTGCGGTTTGCCAATGAGTTCTTCGCGAGTAAAGCCGGACACCTCGCAAAACTTATCGTTTATAAAGGTGATAGTGCCGTACAAATCTGTTTCCGACATGAGCGCGGCGGCGTTCAACGAGCCTACCCGCGACTCTAGTTCGCCCTTCAGCCGGTCCGACTCGAGTTGCAGCTCTATCTGCTCGGTAACGTCGGTGGCGTATTGCACCACTTTGAACGGCTTGCCGTCGAGGTCGAGGATGGGTGTGTAGCTGGCCTGCAACCAAACCACTTGCCCCGTTTTGGAGAGCATCTGATAGACCCCGCCATCCACATCGCCATATTGCATTTTGCGCCAAAGTGCCTCATATTCCTGCGATTTTACATACGATTTTTCGCATAAAATGCGGTGATTCAAGCCTTTCAGCTCATTTTCGCGGTAGCCGATAAGTTGCTCGAACGCTGGGTTTACGGAAAGTATCGTGCCGTCGAGCTGGTACTCAATCGTGCCATAGGATTGGCTGATAGCAGCGAGCTTGCCTCGGTTTTCGGAGTTGCGCTGCCGGCGCTCGGTAGCATCTTGCACATATTGCAGGATACGAATTACCTTGCCGTGCGCATCTACAATCGGGTTGTACGTCCCTTCGAGCCATACCACACTACCGTTTTTATGTCGCCGGCGATACGTTTCCTTGTCGAACAGACCGCCGCGCAGGTTTGCCCAAAGGGTTTTGTAGGCGGCACTTTGCACCATCTCGGCTTCGCAGAGCAATTCGTGTGGCTTGCCGATGAGTTCTTCGCGCTTGTAGCCAGTAAATTGCAGGTACAGTTCGTTGGCATCTTGGACGATACCTTCAGGACTCATTTCCAAGAAGCCATTCGATTGCCCAATAGCGTGTAAGATTTGTCGAAAGTTTTCTTCTTTTTCTTTGAGCGAAAGGAGTTTTTGTTCATTTTCCTCTTCCAGCCGTTTGCGTTCGGTGATGTCGAAGCGCACAGCCACGTACTTTATGGGCTTGCCCGTTTCGTCGAGAACGGGTGCAATCGTGGCATCTACCCAGTAGGCTGTACCATCTTTTGTACGGTTCTTTATCTCGCCGTGAAAAATATCGCCTCCTTTAATCGTTTCCCACATTTCTTTAAACATCGCTTTGGGCGTATCCGGATGCCGGATGATGCTGTGGGGCTTTCCGAGTAGTTCTTCGAATGTATATTTCGAGGTTTCGCAGAATTTTTGGTTGGCATAGACAATTGTGCCGTACAGGTCGGTTTCCGAGACGAGTGCCGCCTCGTTAAGCACGTTGATACGCGCCGATAGCTCGCGCCGAAGTTGCACCGAGCCTGCGTCTTCGCTTGCTAACTGTGCTTCGGTGTGCCCATTGCCGCTCGGTTTATCTTCTACCGAAGAAGGCGGCACAGTTTTCTTTTTAATGTTTTCTCCAAGAGCCATAGCATTTGTTGTTTGGTGTAAGGGGAGTTAGGAAAAGGTGTGGCGTTTTGTTGCGTAAAAAAAGCAACGCGTAGCACAAAAAATCTTTCTTAAAGGTAGAAGAATTTGTAAACAAAACGAAATTTAAAAAGGATAGTATAGGGGGAATATGTAAGTTTTTTGGAGATGATAGGGCATTTTGCCGACGTGCCGACAGCGCCGGGTCTGCTTGTTGGCAGCGTTAGCGGGTAGCAACGAGTTGTGCGGCGAGTGCCATATACCCCTGCGCACTTTTCGATTGGGGCGCGTACCGAATGATGCTCTCCCCGAACGAAGGTGCTTCTACCGCTTTTACATCGTTGCTGATGCTAGCCTCGAACAGCGGCAGGCCATAGGCTTCTTGCAGGTGCGTCAGGATTTCCTGCGTTATCTTTCGGCGGTAGTCCACCATGACGGGCAACAGCCCCATGATGGTTAGCATAGGGTTAAGCGTTTCTTTCACTTTAAAAACCGAGTGTACAATGAGTTCGAGGGCTTGTAGGCTGAGCACCTCGAGTTGTACGGGAATGAGGATTTTTTGCGCGAACGTGAGCGCGTTGACCGTAAGCAACGAGAGCGAAGGGGCGCAATCAATTAAAATGAAGTCGTAATAAGGGAGCAGCGGGGTTAGTAGTTCGGTAAGCACATATTCGCGCCGAGGGACATCCACCAACGAAATTTCTAGGTCGGCAAGCCCCATGTTGGCCGGTGCCACTACGAGGTCTTCGGCATCTTGCAAAATTTCGGGGAGCGAGCGTTGGTCAAACACCGCATCGGCGAGGGTGTAGGGCGCGTTGCTCAGGCCAAGGTAGAAACTTAGGCTGGCTTGCGGGTCAAAATCTACGAGTAAGACTTTTTTGCCCAGCTTGGCGAGGGCTGCGCCGAGGTTTACCGTGGTGGTGGTTTTGCCGGTGCCGCCCTTTTGGTTGGCAATCGCTATCACAGAGGCATTCATGGGAAAGGGGTTGTCGCAAAAAAAGCGCGTAGAGCGCGTGTATTAAAAAAAAACGGCCGAGCCGACGTGCAATCTTCCTACGAACATACAAAAAAAACCGACTACGCGGTGCGCGGTCGGTTTAGATGTAAAGTAGCTGCGAAGCAAAACGGTCGGTTAGACTTCTTTGGCTTCGAGTGCCTTCTCCATTGTCTCGATGAGTTTCTTAGAAACCATACGAGGTTTTTGTTTTTTGTATGCGTTGAGTTGCTCCAACGCCAACGCGCCAATTTCGTAAAGCCCTACGGGGTTGCCGTCGGCGCGGTAGCTTACCAGTACGAACTCTAGTTTGGAGAGAATATCGGCAAACTCTTCCGTACCTAATTTGCTAAACTTTTCGTGCGCTTCTTCGCAGGCTTTTTCAATCTTTTCTGCAGCTGTAATCTCGCTCATAACTGTACTTGTTAGATTAACTTAAAACTTAACTGACGGCAAAGTACCGTAAAAAACCGTTAGGAATACAACCCTCAACGCCTGTTTTATTTGAAAAGACGTGCTTTTTTGTGGCGATATCTCAAAAAAATTAACTTTTACCTCCAAAAAATTCAATGGACGCAATCAATGGTCGAGCAGGTGGAGTTTGTAACGCTCGATGATTTTTTTGAGCAGTTGCCCATACACCGGCGAGGTGGCATAGCCTACGCCTCCGTACTTGGTAGAGCCGATTTTGTCGGCCCACGCTTGGTAGTTTTTACCCTCGGTAAACAGCGGTGCGTAGCGCGGTTGGTTTTTGAGGTACAACGAATGCGCGCGAAACGATTCCCACGGCGTTTGGTACGCCTCGAAACTATCGGTAATGAGACATTTGTAGAGCGTACGCCCATTTTTTACGATTTTTTCTTTCGAGACTATTTTTTTCTGATTGAGTTTGACCTCCTCTTCGGTATAGTATTCCGTAGTGGTGATGCGCTCGGTGCTTTGCTTTTTGTCTTTAATCCCGAAGTAGTTGTTGTGCACCACCCGCGTGCCGTAGCCGGTCTCCAAGGCCGACTGCGCGAGTTTGATAGAAGCCGGTAGGTTATACTTGGCCTGCTCCATCAGGGCAGTTTCTATTTTGTGCAAATCCACCGAGTCGGTAAAAAAGTAGAGTACGTGTGCCTCTTTGGTGAGTTGCGGCAACACATCGGTAAGGTACAATTGGCTGATTTGCTTGTTGACCAGCAGCAGGTCGCGGTCGGGCAGTTGGTCGAGGCGCGAAACCTTGTGCCGAATAAGCATCCGGCTAATGAGCATTTGCTTGCGCACCAGAAAGTCTTCCTCCAACGACTCGCCCTTGGGCTGCGCATTATTCACTTCTTCGAAATAATCAAGGAAATAGCCCACCATGTCTTCGTTGTACTCTTTGCCGTTGAGCGTAAGCACGGTAGGCCCTTGGTAGCGCGGGGCGAAGAGTTGGTAGGTAAAAATGAGCACCAGCAAAAAGATGATGATATAGAGCAACCTACGGTTGACAACGAAAATATGACTTACACCCTGCAAAACGACGCGGAGCGACTTGTTTTCATAGACAATTTGTACGGGAGAGCCTTTATATTTTACAGGAAGATTGACGCGCATACGGCTTAACGTTTCGTGGAAAGAATGTTTCAAAGGTACGTGGGCAGACGCAGCCTTGTGCACCAGTGCGTTATTTTTTTTCCCGCGCAGCGATGCAAAGGACGAGCGCACAGAAGGGCGCACAGGACGGCAGCCTTCTACGTTCCCAACTTCTTAGCAGATTCGCGTATCTTTGCACTCATACACTTGCAATCATATACTTGCATTCATACACTACGGCGGTCAGCGTAAGACTTGCTTCGTTAGATATAAACACCTGTATCCATGAAATTCTTTCAAAAGCCTTCCCTTTTTCTGTTTTCGAGCTTACTCTTTGCATGTGCCTGCACCGAAAGCAGCATCGACCGGCTCACCCAGGCCGACCGCGATGAGTTGGTGCTCGCCGAATATTTTGCCACTAGGCAGCTAACTCCCAACCGCACGGCATCCGGGCTGTACTACGAGGTGTTGCAGCCCGGCAACGGCAGTATCCCGCCCAGCGGCTCGATTGTGCGCATACACTACACCGGCCGAGTGCTCTACGGCGATATTTTCGACAGCTCGCACTTCCGAGGGGAGCCTTTTGTGCTGGAACAGGGCACAGGGCGCATCGTAGATAGCTTCAACGACGACGGCGCGCCCCTTGTCTCCGACGCAGAAGTGATTGAAGGATGGCGCGAAGCTACCCAGTTGATGGATATAGGTGGAAAATTTCGCTTTTATATCCCGTCCGGTCTGGCATATGGCCCTCGGGGTACAAGTACCATTCCTCCTCAAAGTATCCTTGTGTTCGAGATGGAAATGGTGGATATCTTGCGCTAGTCCATCAAAGCGCAACGCAAAACAAACCGTTTTGAGCTTCTTTTTATTAGTGCAAAACATTTGAAAATCCGGCAGATAGGATGCTATAAAGTTTTTCAAATCATCTAAACCGTGTTATAAGAATGGACTGGCTCGCGCACTTGGCAGAACACGCCCTGCAAACTGCCCTCCCTGCCGAGGCGCAAACCCTCGCCCTGCCCAACGGCTTGGCGTACATGCAAAGCGTATGGAAAGAGGTGCCAGTACACATGCAGAGCTACGCATGGCAAACTCCGCACTACCGGCTCATTCGCTACACACGCCTATTTTCCGAAGGGCGCATCAGCACCTTTCACTGGGTGGTTTATCCGCACGATGCCTACGACGCGCCCATTTTTGCAAGCGACTTGGTGGTCATGGGCGGAAAACTACGCGTGGCGGTCATAGACGCAATGCCCTTATTTCCGCAGGAAACTGCTTACGCACAACGGTGGGTAAGTCCTTTTCGGGCCTTACACGCGCAGAGCCTAGCCCTCGGCCCTTCGTTTGAACGCAAACTTAGTTGGAGCACGCGCTACCTCGGCGAAGCGGCCTGCCTGATTACGGGCCTACCTGCCGAGCAACTGGGCGAACTTGTGGCGCTTTGGTGGGCATACTGGACGCGCTATCGCGACGAAACGGCAAACCTCTTTCCTAACCCTGACCCTATGCGAACCATACAAGTACAGCAGTGGCACACCGACTACAACGCCGCGCACCGCGCCGTAGAAGACAAGCGAAACCCGTACATGGTGTATTTTGGCCAAGAGCTGGGGCAGCGGTACAACCGTGAGTTTCTGTTTTCCGATACCCTCGGAAGGTAGCAGGCTACTCGTGGCGGAGCGACTCGATGGGGTCGAGCGCGGCAGCTTTTTTGGCGGGGTAGTAGCCCGAAATTACGCCCACAACTACACAAACTACAAGCCCCAGAAGTATCCAAAGCCACGGAATAACGAACACGCCATCGCCTACAAAGAGGGAAACAAGGTTGCCAATACTAATGCCCAGCACAATGCCAACCCCTCCGCCTAACAAACAAATGGTAATTGCTTCTACCAGAAACTGTTGCCGTATGAGCAAAGGAGTTGCCCCCAGTGCTTTGCGTACGCCAATTTCGCGCGTGCGCTCCGTAACCGAGACCATCATAATATTCATTAAGCCGATAGAAGCACCAAGTAAGGTAACAAAGGAGATTAAACTGCCTCCAATTTTAAGCGTACCGGAAATCTCGTTGAGGCTATCTGCCACAGAATCACTTTTTTGTATTTGAAACGACTCAGGACTGCCCAAGGGGTCGCGGCGTATCAAGCGCATCGTGCCGGTAGCTTCACCGATGCTATACTCCAAGGCGGAAGGGTCGCGTACCGTCGTTACAATCGTGTAGCTAACTCGTTGTTGTGTTTGAAACTTGTTTGCGCTCTCCAAAGGAATGAAAAACGAGCGGTCCACTTCGCCACTGCTCAGGCCACCCGTAGCGTCGAGTACCCCTACCACGCGAAACTTATTGCCTCGAAAGCTCACCATTTCGCCCAGTACCGTTTCGTCTTTCGAAAACAACTGGTCCGCAATCCCTTTCCCAATAATAGCCACGTTTGCTCCCTGCAACAACTCTACATTTGAAAAGTTACGGCCTGCACTAAGTACATACGCCTTGTTGCCAAGATAGTACTCGTCGATACCCACTACAGTAGAGTTAGGATTAGTTTTCTTAGAATAGCGTTTTAGCTCGGCCGCATCGGTAACAAAGGCTTGGATACTCACGCTATTGCCCAGCGTAAACCGCTCTTTAAATTCCGCCGCTTCCTGATACGAAATAGGCTCTACGTTCCGCGCCTGCACACCGGCATTGCTTCTACGTCGGCGCGAAATGTCCTCTATATCAAAGCTGCTAGCACCAAAACCGGAGAGTCCGTCGGTTACGGAAAACTGTATGGCATCGATGGCCGTAAGGATACCCACCAGTGCAGTAATTCCGATGGCAATAATAGCTGCCGTAAGCACCGTGCGAAGAAGGTTATCTTTAATCGCCTTGGTGGCTTCTTTTACGTTTTCTAAGTAATTCATAGGGTTGTTACGAATAACGGATAGTGTGATTTTTAGCGTTTTTTAGGAACATGCGGCAGAGCGCAACACATAAAAAGTAGATGCGCCATAAAAGTACATCTCTTTTCCCATTCATTCGCTAAATTTTATACGAATAGGGCATAAAGTACCACAGGCGGTTGCCCAACGCGCACACGCTTACCGCACGAAGGCAAACTTTTCGCCAACAATTTGACTTATGGTAAAGGTGTTACATTCTTGCTCTGCGGAGGTCGTATCGGAAAATTGTAGTAGTATTGATAGACCAACGCTTATTTCTACGTTAACCTGTCTGTTTGTTATGAAGAAAATACTTATTTGCTTTTTGTTATGCTTTGCGGTGTGGAACGCCCACGCTGCCCATCTGCTCGTGCCTATGGATGCCGCCCAGCGCAATCATTTAAAAGCCTACGGAATGGCCTATTGGGTACTTGCCCAAGAAGTAGAAACAGAGTGGCTGCTTAACTATCGGGGCGGTAGTTTTTTGTTCAACTACTTACAAGCCTTTGAAAATGAGCTGATTATTCGCGGGGTAAGCTATGAGGTTATTTCCGACGCGCAAGCACTTGAAATCAAACGGATGATTGCAAGCCCTGAAGCCAATATGGATGTAATGAAGCTCGAAGTACCTCCTAAAATAGCGGTCTATTCGCCCAAATCAAAGCAGCCGTGGGACGATGCCGTAACGCTCGTACTCACTTACGCCGAAATTCCGTACGATGTCATTTTTGACGACGAAATTATGTACGATAAACTCCCCGAATACGATTGGCTACACCTGCACCACGAAGATTTTACCGGACAGTACGGAAAGTTCTATGCCACATATGGTATGCAGCGTTGGTACATCGAGCAACAACGCGAGTACGAGGCGTCGGCGCGCAAGCACGGCTTTGCGAAGGTATCCGAACTTAAACTTGGTGTCGTGAAAAAGATTCGCGACTTCTGTGCTGGCGGAGGCTTTCTATTCGCTATGTGCTCTGCCACCGATACTTACGACATCGCCCTTGCTGCCGACGGGGTAGATATTTGCGCCGAAATGTACGACGGAGACCCCGCAGACCCCAATGCACAGCAAAAACTCAATTACAGTAAGACCTTCGCCTTTCATAACTTTTATATCAAAGAAAATCCCTTTGAATATGAGTATTCCACCATCGACAACATGACAGGTGAAAGAGGAGGACTCAACGAAAACAACGATTTTTTCAAACTCTTCCAGTTTTCGGCCAAGTGGGACCCTATCCCTACAATGCTTACGCAGAATCACGAGTACAACATCAAAGGATTTATGGGCCAAACAACTGCTTTTAAAAAGGGGCAAATTAAATCGGAGGTAATTATCATGGGCGAAAACAAAGAGGTAAACGAGGCGCGCTACATCCACGGCACGTACGGCAAAGGTACTTGGACGTTCTATGGGGGCCACGACCCCGAAGACTACCGGCACTACGTAGGCGAAGAACCTACCGACTTGAACCTACACCCCAACTCGCCCGGTTACCGCCTGATTTTGAACAACATTCTATTCCCTGCCGCTAAGAAAAAGAAGCAAAAGACCTAGTAGCACACTGTTGCGCATATCCTCATGCGCAACAGCATTACCTTTTCGCACGGTTTTTACAACGTTTTGGTTACCTCTCCGCACATGAGCATCGAAGCACCAAAGTACGGATTTCGGATTTGTTTTTCTTTGCTTAACCAGTTGGCGCCTCGGTCGTCGTCGGCCATTGGGCAGTGTTGCACGTACCACGGCGATTGCGCTAACTCAAACGCCTGTACCAGCACAAGCATCTCCTCAGAAACGCGCTGAAAATCGCGGCGTAGCTGGGCAATATCGGCGCTGCGGCTCATGCGTTGCAAGGCAGGTAGCAATATGTTCGCATGTTTTTCCCATGCACTGCGCGCCCCTCCTTCAAGCCCTACGCTCAATATCTGTTGTGCGCGTGTGTGCAGCTCGCCGGCGGCTTGTTTTGCGTCCGCGTGTTGG
>CAYUJH010000011.1:11834-15468 GCA_964444995.1 uncultured Roseobacteraceae bacterium
TCTTTCAGCACAAAATAGCCCTCCAAAAGTTTTTGTAGCCCCTTTTTTCCCTCTTTGCCGAGCATTTCGGCAGCGATTGGGGCAATACGACCGGCATCGTTCATCATGCTAGGTTTGTCGGCAAGTTGGGCGGCGGCATCTATGCTAAATGTACCGTGTATCGCCACTTCTTCACCGGCTTCCAAGCCTTTTACCACCACAAAGTGCGCACCGAGCGCAGGCCCAAGAGTTACCTCTCTGCCCAAAAAATACACGCCTTTTTCGGTAATGCCTTTCACATACACCACCGAGCGCGGGCCTGTCCACATCACGGCTGTTTTGGGCACTAAAATAGCAGCTTCGGTTTGCTTGGCAAGGGTAGCTTGCACGGTCCCTGTCGCGAACATTTCGGGCTTGAGGCGGCCGCGACGGTTTTCTATCTCTAGCCGTGCGCGTATTGTGCGTGTCTGTGGGCTAATGGTTGGGTCGAGGTAGCGGATAGTACCCTCAAACGTTTCGCCGGGCAGCGAAGCCACCGTGAACGTTACGCGCTGCTGTAGGCGTACCCAAGGCAGGTCGGCTTCATAGACCTCAAAGAGTACCCACACCGTGGAAAGGTCGGCTACTTCGTAGAGCGTTGCGCCGCGCGGCACGTAGTCGCCTAAATTTACCTTTCGCTGCGTAACATACCCCGAAATGTCTGCCAAAATAGGAAACTGCTCTTGTACTTTTCCCGACTTCTCAATTTGCTCAATCTGTGCCTCGGTAAGTTTCCAGTTGCGCAGTTTTTCGCGAGCAGCTTGTTGAAGTTGAGGGACATCGGGCATCGAAAGGGCTTCGAGCAGCTCTTTTTGCGCCGTTACCAATTCCGGAGAATACAAGTAGCCGACGGTTTGCCCTTTCTGCACAAACTCGCCCGTAAAACTGACGAGTAACTGTTCTACGCGGCCGGGCAGGTGCGTTGCCTGCGAGACCACACGCCGCTCGTCGGCCTGCACCTTACCGTTGAGGCGAAGGTGTTTTACAGGCTGTTCTTTTTGCACAACAAGTGTCTGAATTTGTGCTAATTGCAAAGCCGTAGCCGACATTTTTACAGCGTTAGGAGGAAGGTCAGGGTCGGTGTCGTCTGCGAGCGGAATCAAATCCATCCCGCAGAGCGGGCAGTCGCCTTTTTCGGGCTGCCGAATTTGCGGATGCATCGAGCAGATCCACAAGGTAGGTACTCCGGTAGGAGCAGTTGCCTCGTGCGCGTGTGTATGTGGCGCGTCGTCGTGCCAAAAACTATGCAGGAAAAATCCAATAATTCCGCCTAACATCAGCATAACAACATAAGGTGCAAGACCTTTTAGGCGAGTTTGTATCTTCTCTTTCATATTTTTTTATTTTTTTATTTCGTCGTTTTTTAAATGTGTAATGGCGAGGTAATGCAATTCTGCTAAAGAAAGGTAATACTGCGTAAGCGCATTAATCTTCTTTTTTTCGTATTGCAATACTTCTTGTTGCGTTTGTAAAACAGTTGCGAAACCTGCCCCTTCGTTGCTGTACGCGGTCAGGAGCAAGCGAAGCATCTGCCGAAGTGTTTCTAGTTGCTTTTCGTAGAGTGCGAGCAACTCGGCTTGGCGCGTATGGACAAATAGGGCGGCTTCATAGCTGTTTTGGAGCTGATTGTGCGTGTTGGTTACTTGTTCGGAAAATGATTTTTCCATGAATTCCGCCTCTCTGCGTGCTGCTTTGTATTTTTCCCGAAATACAGGCAGCGTGAAGGTTAGCATGGGCATAAAGACATTTTTCCCGTTGTCGGGGAACATCAACGGCCCTTGCCCTACAAGCACGTAATCCATCCCCACACCAATTTTGGGCATTCCCTGCTTGCGGGCAAGCGCGGCAGTAGCTTGGCTTTCGGCGGCTTTGGTGCGCAGAGCGGCTAGGCCTATGTGTGTAGCCGAATCGAGGGCGGGCAGTTGCACCGTTGGCAGAGGGTACGCTAAGCTGTCATCCAATGTGATTGGCGTATCTTTTGGCCGATTCAGCAAGGTGTGAAAACGTTGGGTGAGCGAACTGCCTTCAGTTTCGAGCAAAGAAAGATTAACTTCTGCTTCGCGTAGGCGCATTTCGGTACGTAGCACGTCGGTCATTGCCCCTTTTCCATTTTCAAAATTACTGATTGTCAAGGTTTTATAGGAAGTGAGCAAAGAAATATTTTCGCGTTCGATTTCCTGCAAACGCGCATTTTCGTAGAGCGGGTAATACGCCTTAGCTACTTGAAAAAACAGGGCATTTTTCGTTTCTTGAAAGCGTTGAAATTGGTATTCCGCGTTTTTAGCGGCTACGGCTTCCTGTGCCCGAAGCGTGCCAAACCACGGAAAAAGCTGCGACAGGCTCATCCGCACCTGCTGCGGCCCTACCCGCGTTTCTACGGGAGAAAGAAAGTACCCGAACGAGAGCGTGGGGTCTGGCAAACTGCGGGCTTGCGGCAGTTTTTCCATAGCCGCCTCAAAGCGTTTGTAGTCTGCTTGCAGTGCGGGATGTTCCTGCGCCGCTATGCGAAAAAAGTATGCAAGATTTTGCGCAAAAATATTCTGCACTGCACCAAGCAAAAGTCCTCCTAACAAAATAAAAAATCGTATCATACTTGCTCTATTTTTTTGTGGCTATTTTTTATTCTTTTTCTGCTGTATGCTGACTTTTCAGCGTCCGCTCTTCCCTGAGTGCGTACAAAACAGGTACGACAAAATAGGTAATTGCCGCAACGAACATGCCCCCAAAGGCAGGAATCGCCATCGGAATCATGATGTCTGCCCCGCGCCCTGTGGAGGTAAGTACAGGCAGCAGCGCGATGAGCGTCGTGGCGGAGGTCATCACGGCCGGTCGGACGCGCTTTTCGCCGGCTTCTATCACGGTATCCCATAGGGCGGCACGGTTCTCTGGTTGGTTTTCGGCAAAGCGTTGGTCGAGGTAGGTGCCCATCAGCACGCCGTCGTCGGTGGCGAGTCCGAAGAGGGCAATGAAGCCTACCCACACGGCTACGCTGAGGTTAAAGGTTTGCATCTGAAAAAGTTCGCGCAGGTTTACCCCCCAAAACGCCACATTGGCGAACCACGGCTGCCCGTAGAGCCAGAGCATCAAGAAGCCGCCACTAAACGCCATCGCCACGCCGGTAAAAATCATCAGTGCGGTACTCACCGATTTGAATTGCAGGTACAAAATCAGGAAAATAACCGCCAAGACGAGCGGTATAATGAGCGAAAGGCGTTTTTCGGCGCGTATCTGGTTCTCGTAGCTGCCAGAAAAGCGATAGCTTACACCGGCGGGTACTTCTAACTGACCGTTGGCAATGCGCTCCTGAATGGCCTGTTGCGCCGCCTCCACCACCGATACCTCCGCGTAGCCGGTGCGTTTGTCGAACAAAACGTAGCTCACAAGAAATGTCTCCTCGCTGCGAATCATTTGCGGGCCGCGTATGTACTCAAAATCAACGAGTTGCCCCATCGGGATTTGCACCCCCACAGGCGTAGGAATGAGGATATTAGCCATCGCTTGGGGCGTGTCGCGCAGCTCGCGGGGGTAGCGCACGCGCACGGGATACCGCGCCCGTCCTTCTACGGTGTAGGTCTGTGCCATGCCGCCAATCGCCGTTTCTATGACCTGCTGCACT
>CAYUJH010000011.1:15478-15847 GCA_964444995.1 uncultured Roseobacteraceae bacterium
GTTGTTGATCGCTTTTTCGTAAGGCGTCAACTGCTCGGGTTTACGCTGGGATTCGTGGATGCGGCGGGCCTCCTGTTCCACCTTGGCGAGGGCGGGGCGGACTTCAGCGAAGGAGAAGTATTTGTCGTCGCGGCGGATGTTGAGGTGCAGGTACGGCTTGCCCACCACGCGGTCGGCAAAGACGGCCTCGGCTTTTACGGCGGGCACTTCTTTCAAGATGCGCTCTAGTTCCAAGCCAAACGCTCCAATCGTGGCAAGGTCTGGGCCATAAACCTTAATACCCATCGGCGCACGCATACCTGTTTGTAACATCACCAAACGCGTTTCGATAGGCTGTAACTTAGGTGCGGAGGTAACACCGGGCAGGTT
>CAYUJH010000012.1:0-15671 GCA_964444995.1 uncultured Roseobacteraceae bacterium
ACTGCCCAATTTTGGCGCAGGTCTGCTTCGATGCGAGCGGGGTTGAGCGTCAGTTTCCCAATGCCCTTTTCGAGCGATTGCACGGCAATGAGCGTGTGGGCGAACGGAACGCCCAAGTTCCGCAGCACGGTAGAGTCGGTCAGGTCGCGTTGCAGGCGTGATACAGGCAGTTTTTCTGCTAAAAAGCCCAGCAGGGCATTGGCAACCCCCAAATTTCCTTCCGCATTTTCAAAATCTATCGGGTTGACTTTGTGGGGCATAGCCGACGAGCCTACCTCGTTTTTCTGTATTTTTTGCCCGAAATAGCCCATCGAAATATATTGCCACACGTCGCGGGCGAAGTCGGTCAAAATGATATTTATCCGCCGAAGGGCATCGCAGTAGGCGGCCAAATAGTCGTAGTTTTCTATTTGGGTGGTGAAACGCGCACGCTTGAGTCCGAGCTGTTTTTCCACAAAATATGTCCCAAACTTTAGCCAATCGTGCGCCGGATAGGCTACGTGGTGCGCGTTGAAATTGCCCGTTGCCCCGCCAAATTTGGCACTGAACGGTACGCGCTCCCACTCCTTGAGCTGTTCGGTAAGACGGTAGGCAAATACGGCTATCTCTTTGCCCATGTTGGTTGGCGAAGCGGGCTGCCCATGCGTAAAAGCAAGCATGGGGGTTTGGTCCCATGCCGTAGCGATGCCTTGCATCTGCACTAACAAGGCTTTTAGGCTGGGACGCAATACCTGCTCGTGTGCTTCTTTGAGCGAGAGCGGAATTGCCGTATTGTTGATATCTTGCGAGGTAAGCCCAAAGTGGATAAACTCGGCATACGGCGAAAGTCCCCACTGCTCAAACTTTTCTTTGAGGAAATATTCGACCGATTTGACATCGTGGTTCGTAATTTTTTCGGTGTCTTTGATGCGCTGAGCGTCTTCGAGCGAGAAGTTTTCGTAGAGCGTGCGCAGTGTAGCGTGTGCGTCGGCGGGGAAGTCGCGCAGTTGGGGCAGTCCCTCCTCGCACAGTGCAAGAAAATACTCCACCTCCACGCGTACGCGGTAGTGAATCAAGGCAAATTCTGAGAAATACGGGGCAAGGCTGCGGGTTTTACTAGCGTAGCGGCCATCTACCGGCGAGAGCGTTGTTAAGGTATTAAAATCCATAAGGGGTATCGTGTTCAATGAAAAAGTCTAATCGTCTGTGGTGTTGTAAAACATCGCAGGCGTTGTAGTGATTCACCTTCCAAAGGTACGCTATTTGCTGATTTAAACAGCGACTATGCGCCTAATCCGCATTATTCGCAGTTGGGTAGCACGCTGAGTTTGCGTTTTTTTGCGGGGCTACACTGGCTATGTATAACAGGAGCGAGCTAAAAAAAGCCCCCTCGCAGCAACAATGTACGAGGAGGCTTGTGGGGAATGATGTAAGCCCAAAAAGGCGGATTCCCTAAAATTCTTCTGTTTTGGCAAAGAAGAAACTTCCTTCGATAGCGGCGTTCTCGTCGGAGTCGGAGCCGTGAATGGCGTTCGCTTCGATAGACGTTGCAAACAGCTTGCGGATAGTGCCCTCGGCAGCCTGTGCGGGGTTGGTCGCGCCGATAAGCGTGCGGAAGTCGGCAACGGCGTTGTCTTTTTCAAGTATCATGGCGATGATAGCGCCAGAACTCATGTACGCGCAAAGGTCGTTGTAGAAGGGGCGTTCTTTGTGTACTTCGTAGAACTGCCCGGCGCGCTCGGGGGTAAGTTTGGTTACTTTAGCCGCTACGATGCGGAAGCCCGCAGTTTCAATCATTTTGATAATAGCACCTGAGTTGCCCGCTCCGAAAGCATCGGGCTTAATCATGGTGAAGGTTCTGTTACCAGCCATTTTGTTTGTTTTTTTATGAACGATGTTACTTTTCGCGGCTGCCCTTCAGAAGAGCAGCTAACTTGCCGCAAAAGTAGTTCTTTCTTTGAAAAACGACGCAGGCTTTTCTTGTGCAAAGGGGTTAAAAACAGAAAACCCTCAAACGTTTCGGTTTGAGGGTTTTGCCTATTACCTAGTTGATAATGATTTTTTTCATGGTACGCTGCCCTTTTTCGGTGATAGAGAGGAAGTACAAACCATGCGGGAGGGCATCTTCTTTTGGATTGAGCGTAGCGGAAATTTCCCCCCGCTCGTTGGCTTCTACATCTTGCTGCCAGACTACGCTGCCAATGGTATTGTAAAGAATCAGCGTAGCTTCTTTTTGCTGACAGCCTTTTACAGAGATAGACAGGGCATTGCCCCGCGAGGGGTTCGGGTAAATATCGAGGGCAAGATTTTGCAGGGGCCAGGTGTCTTTCAAGGAAGAGGCCGCCGTTTTTTCAGTAGAAATACGCTGCGCAAAAGCGTCTGTATATGCACCCAAAAAAATCAATAGGCACAGCGCACTCATTGAGGCGGCGTGGCGAGTACGGTAAAAAAATGTGGTAAAGTTTTTTTTCATCTCATACGTGGTTTAGTTTTATTTACAAAATGCTGCTTTCGCACAGAAGGTTTCTTTTTGCCGAAAGGCAATAACACTTTTTAAGGAAAAAACAATTTCGTAAAATTACGGAAATTTTTTTGGGAAGTTCAAAGAATTACATCAAAAAATTTGCCACCTCTTTCAAAGTGCGTGTAAACTACCACGTTGCGTTACGTAGGCAGCACGCGCACACTTTGTTCTACACTCTTGAAACGGAATACCTATGAGTCAGGCACTTGCTATCTTCAAAAAAGTAAAAGAAATAAGCCGGCATACGCACCTGCTGCGCGACGAGACTATCCGGCAGGTATTATATGACCTTGCCATACTCACGCTCGAAAAAAGCCGCTTCATTCTCACGGAAAATGAGCGTGATTTGGAGCGAATGAACCCTAGCAATCCGCGTTACGACCGCCTAAAACTTACCCAAGCGCGGCTCGAGGATATTGCCACCGATTTAAAAAACGTAGCCTCCCTCCGCAGTCCGCTCGGAGAGGTGCTCGAAGCACGCACACTCGAAAATGGTCTTGAGCTACAAAAAGTACGTGTGCCCCTCGGTGTAATCGGGATTATCTACGAGGCGCGCCCCAATGTAACCTTCGACGTGGCTGCGCTCTGCCTTAAAACAGGGAATGCCTGTTTGCTGAAGGGAGGAAAAGATGCTGAGTTTTCTAACAAGGCCATTCTTACTGTTATTCACCAAGTGCTCGTCCGCCATAAAATAAGCCCAAATTGGGTGCAAATGATGCCCGTTGAGCGCGCTGCTACGGAGGAAATGCTAAATGCTGTGGAGTACGTGGACCTGATTATCCCTCGCGGCAGCCAAGAACTCATCAACTTTGTACGGCAAAACGCCAAAGTGCCCGTCATAGAGACCGGTGCCGGCATCGTGCATACCTATTTCGACCAAACTGCTGACCTTGAAAAAGGAAAGCGCGTGGTTTTCAATGCAAAAACACGCCGCGTGAGTGTGTGCAATGCCCTCGACTGCCTGCTCGTGCACCGCGACCGGCTGAAGGTATTACCAGCTCTTTGCCAAGACCTTGCCAGTAAAAATGTGCTTATCTATGCTGACAGCGAAGCCTATGCCGCACTGAAAGGTACGTACCCGACAACGTTGCTCCAAGAGGCACTACCTAAGCATTTCGGCACCGAATTTCTTGACTATAAATTGGCCATAAAAGTGGTGAGTGGGATGGAGCAGGCACTCGAGCACATTGCCCAGCATAGCTCGAAACACAGCGAAGCGATTCTTTCGGAAAGTCCGGAGAACATCCAAGTATTCCTAAACCGCGTAGATGCTGCTGTGGTGTATGCCAACGCTTCGACCGCCTTTACCGACGGTGCGCAGTTTGGGATGGGGGCAGAGATAGGCATTAGCACGCAGAAAATGCACGCACGCGGACCAATGGCACTCCCCGAACTAACGAGCTACAAATGGCTCGTTCGCGGCGGCGGACAAATACGCAACCCTTAACAAGTAAAAAATAACGAGTAGCCTACTTTTCAGCGCCATAAGAACGTTTGAGCGCGTACACATGTCCGTTTTCCAAGGGTTCGTACAAGCCTTCCAAATTGGGCAGATGATAGAATACCTTAGGCATAACGCCCTCTAAATCGACGATTAACTCGGGCAGGTCGTCGGCAAACGCACTTGAAAGACGTTGGAGGGTGGCATACTGCCGCAGATTTTCAGAAAAGCTTGACTCTGCCAAATGCCATGCAAAATAGGGAGTTGCCTGCTGATTTTGCAGGTAATATGCTTTCTGGTCGCCAAGTACGAGCACACGCTTGTTCTGGTACTTTTCTACCAACGTTGCATCCGCCCACATTTCAGACGCATCGACCGGCCAATACCAGCGGTTTTCTTTCATATACACTCCCGTAGCCCCCAAAAATGCAAATACGACGATGAGTATATACAAATACGCATCTACAAACTTTCGGCGCATGTTCAGTAAGTGATGCACCATAAAAAAACTCAGCGGTGCTACTAAAAAAGAAAATTCAAAGGGCATCCCATAAGACAGTAATAGCCCCACGGCTAAGGCGGCCATGCTCCAAAGTAGCATAATCTGCTGGCAGGACACCTGAAAGTTTACAAACGCGCTCTCCCGCAGTACTGCCACCAGTGCTACTATCCCCAAAAGCAAAGGAATAGCAAACTGTAGCAACAAAGTGAGCCGCTCAAAATAAGGGAATGCGGGTGTTGCGAACGAAGCGACCACGAACTGCTCGATAAAGTTGGGTAAGGTCTCGCGAAATAAAAAGAAGATGACCGCCATCGCACCCACCACGCCCACACCAAAACTGACCAGTAAGAGGTTGCGCACCGACGAGGAGCGAAATAATATCAGCGAAAGCAGTGCAAAAAATAGAAAGAAAAACGAAGGAAGATAAAAAAGAGTGGCTATGCCTATGTAGATGCCCAGCAGCAGTAAGTCGTCTCTCCGTCCTTGCTCGTCAGGGCGAATGATGTACTGTAAGCCTAACAACATGCAAGTGAGGGCCATAAGCGTAGGAGAAAGCGTTGCAAAATCGCTCGATATATTCATAGCCAAGACATATAAGAACGCAGGCAAATAGGTTTTTTCGTTGTACACGTCGTGTCGTATCATCATCCGGTTAAAAATATACGCCTGATACACAACCAGACAGATAGCCCCTATGCGAAGCGTGAGGTACGACTTACCAAACAAGGCTACCACAGACGTATAGACAAGCGCGCTCAATGGCGCAGTACTCGTCCAGACATCGGCATACAGTTTTTTGCCCAGCCAGAGTGCTTCCCCTATGGCAAGCCATTCAATTTCTACCAGTAAAATATGATTTTCCGCAAGCAAAACGGGTAGCCTTAGCACTATCAGCACGCCAAAGGCAAATAAAATGCGAAAGGGGTCATTTATGCGAAACAGACTTACCACGGCTAGGCTTGTTTATCATCGGCAGGTGGTGGGATATCTAGGTCTTTGAACAGGTTATTTACCTCTTCCATGACCTCGCTCGTATTGTCGAAGAAGAAATGTAGTTCAGGAATAACCCGCACCTGATGTCGCAAGCGCTGGGCAAGGGTCTGCCTGATGAGCTTATTTTTTTCTTCGATGGTTTCGAGAAGTTGCTCCTTGTTTTTGGCCAACATAAAGCTCAAATAGACCTTTGCCTGCCGTAAGTCGGGCGAGGGTATTACGTGAGTAACTGTGATAAATGCTCCGCCGAAATGCACATTGGATAATTGTTGAAATATTTCGCCCAAGTCTTTTTGCAATAAGCGGGCGAATTTTTTTTGTCGTTTACTTTCCATCGGTAATCTGTTTTGTAATACTATTTATTTAATTTTCAATAATAATTTACACAACGTATATTCTGCAAATCATTTTGTTTCTGAGATAGAAGACGGTGTATAAAGTTACGAGTGCTAACGTTCCTAAAACACTCTGCTTTCGGGATATATACACGTGTATCGGCTAGTTATTTTCTGCAAGAAGTTCATTGAGTTTTAGGTCTTCTACAATGTTGAGTATATAGAACAGTTCATCGTAAAATTCGCGCACAAACTTAGGATTATACAAAGGTGCGGCAAGGTTAACCTTGAAAATTTCGCGTCGTAAATCCACCCCGATAAATATTTTATTTTCGATGCAAGAAACAAACACGTCGGCATGGCTTTTCTCTGAAAGGTGTAAAATTTTTTCCATAAAACCCTGCGTAAGAATGCGCTCTCCTTCAAGCACCGTATCGGAATATACCGCAAATTTGTGAGCGAAAGGCAAATGCGAAGGGTTAATGAACTTTCCCCAACGCAAATCGTTTTGTTGGACGAGTTTACCGGCGTAGCCTAATTTTTTATACAGTCTATCGGGCAAAATAAACGTGCGCCCTTTGAATTGCAGGGGCGGCTCGGCGATAAGAAAAATGCCATTGAACACCGTATGCCACCGCGCTTTTTTGGCCTTACCCCCGTCGGTACGTTCGTACTGTACCATTAATTCGGAAAGTTGAATAGGCACGCCATCCACCTCCCCGCTAATAAAATCGTCGCCGGTATAGTGGTCGGGGAGGAGGGGAAACAGCCCACTTTTCGCAAAGTCTTCATAGGGAACAAAGCTCTCAGGCTCGTAGCTTAGGGAGTCGTCCATGAAGGAAATCATCTTGCGTACTACAGCCTCTTTATAGTCTGCATCAATGGTTTCATCTACATACAACTTTCGGTACACCAAAAAGCCTATCAACGGCACTACTACAAGCGTAAGTGCAATGGAATACAAGGTAAAGGCCTTGAAAGCAATCAAGACAAGGTGCCCAAAAATCAAGCCCGCCACGATAAGTCCTAAGCGAAGCCGCTGTATGAACATATTTTTTCGGCGTGCTTCTAGGTCTTCTAAATCGGCAACGACCTCGTCTTGGAAAAACGTTTTAAACTCTTCGAAACTCTGCATAAGATACCTGAAGATTTGAGGTGAGACACAACGAATACGGCTGGGCTACGAAAATAAGCGTTTGTACGCAGATATGCTCGGCACGTACGCATAGCCTCCCCCTTTCTACATATATCCGATACGAAAAACATTGAGTAACCAAGATAAAGCCTTAGCAATCAAAGCAATACATCAATCGTATCGGACTTGCTATAAAAGCGAAAACCGTAGGGTTTACCACCCTACGGTTTTCACAAACACATTGAGCGAGAGGTTTTTAAATCACCATGCCGGTAAACGACATAAAGGCAATGCCCATAAGCCCAGTGATGATGAACGTGATTCCCAAGCCCTTCATCGGTGCCGGCACGTTGGAGTATTTCATTTTCTCGCGGATGGCCGCAAGCGCTACAATCGCTAAGTACCAGCCAATGCCTGAAGTGAACGCAAAGACAAGCCCTTCTACGAAGGTATATTCGCGCGGCACCATGAATAGCGATGCACCCAAGATGGAGCAGTTTACCGCAATAAGGGGCAAGAAGATACCTAGCGAGCCGTACAACGCAGGTGAGAATTTTTCGATAATCATCTCAACAAGCTGCACAATAGAGGCAATTACGGCAATAAACATGATGAATTGCAAGAAACTCAAATCCACAGACGCAAGGTCTTTGCTAATCCATGTAAGCGAGCCTTCGCTGAGCAAGAAGGTGGTAATGAGCCAGTTGATAGGCACGGTAATCGTGAGAACGAAGATAACCGCCAAGCCCAAGCCATTGGCTGTAGATACTTTTTTACTTACCGCCAGGTAGGAACACATACCCAAGAAGTAAGCAAAAACCATATTTTCAATGAATATAGAGCGAATGCCCAAGTTTACTAAATCCATAGTTTCAAAAGAATATAAGATGAAAGCCCAAAAATAAACGAAAAAAGAACTAAACTACCTGTTTAGTTGTGTTCTACGTATCCATTTCGGGCACGCTGCACCCATATTAAAAGCCCGATAATGATGAAGGCACCTACTGGAGAGGTCATCAAACCATTGGTCGGAAAGTTTGCACCTGCCCATCCATCTTTCGACCAGCCGATTGCTTCAAATACCTTGAAGTCGAATAGCGAGCCGGAGCCGAAGAGTTCACGGAAAAATGCAACCACGAGGATAATCCACGCATAGCCGAACGCACTGCCGAAACCATCGAGGATGGAATCGTAGGGTTTGTTGCCCATCGCAAAGGCCTCTAAGCGTCCCATGATGATACAGTTGGTGATGATAAGACCTACATATACACCAATCACTTTAGAGACATCGTAAAGGTAGGCTTTAAGCACTTGGTCCACTAGTACCACTAGCGAGGCTACTATCCCAAGTTGCACGATGATGCGAATACGCTGCGGAATAATGTTGCGCATCACAGAGATAATAAGATTGGAAAACACCACTACAAACATTACGGCAATAGACATTACGAGCGTAGGCTCAAGTTTGGCGGTTACCGCTAGTGCCGAACAAATACCAAGTACCTGTATGGTGATTGGGTTATCGTCGTCGAGGGGGTCAACGAGAATTTTTTTTCTTCGCTTGGAGAGTAAGGCCTCCGACGACTTTTTTTGAACTATTTCTGCTGCTTCTGTACTCATAATTTTTTCTCCTCCTTTTTAGTGATCGTTAAACTTAGAATTACATGTTGGCTTGCACACTTTTAAAATACGCATCATACTGCGATATGTAGTTTTTTAGCATAGCATTCACGCCGTTGGCCGTAATTGTAGCGCCCGACATCCCATCTACTTGGTAGTCGGTAAGGCTTGCGTTATTTTCGCCTTTCATCATAGCTACCGAGACGAGTTCTCCTTTGCTATTGCGCAAGAGTTTGCCTTTGTAGCGGTCTTGTACCTCCGCAGAGGTAATGCGCGCACCCAGGCCCGGTGTTTCTGCTTTGTGGTCGAGCACTACGCCTTTCAAGGTGTTGAAATCAGGTTTCACAGCGGCAAAGCCCCATATATCGTCCCACAGCCCGAAGCCATACATGGGCAAGATGTAGGCATCTACCTGCCCCGATTCCGACATGTACTTGTACACCGGATACAGACGCTCAGCGGCGTTTTTCTTATACTCCTTGCGGATGCTGATGTCTTCTGCCTTCGAAAGTTTGTCTTTACCCTCAAGCGACACTTCGTCGCCATTGGCATCTACCACGACGGACTGAATGCGTTGAGAATAAATTTCAGCTAATTTCGCTTTATCTATCCCGCGTGTATCCATGACCGCGCTCAGGATTTGCTTCTTAGCGTCGAGTTCTACTTGTTCTTTCTGCCTATCCTTCAGCGATACGGCTGTGGTGGCAAGTAAGCCGCCTAGGACTATAGTGAGTCCGGCGGCAAAAGCGATGATATAAGCGTTAGACTGTTGCACGTTGTAATCTTCTAGTTTTGTTTGCTTTAACTATATAAAAATCTATCATAGGTGCGAAGACGTTCATCAAAAGAACAGCTAGCATGATTCCTTCTGGATACGCAGGGTTCATAATGCGTATGATGACCGTAAGGACACCTATCAAAATACCATAAATCCACTTTCCGCGTTCAGTTTGGGCAGCGGTTACTGGGTCGGTTGCCATGAAGACCGCACCGAACGCCAAGCCTCCGATTACGAGGTGGTAATGGGCTGGTAATAGCATAAATTCATTGGCACCCGCAAGGTTGAAAAGCAATGCCGTAGCATACGCTCCTCCAAAGACTCCCACGATAATTTTCCAGCTTCCTACCCCTGTAAAAACAAGGATAGCCGCGCCTACAAGGCACATGAGCGTAGAAGTTTCGCCGATAGAGCCGGGGATAGTGCCTAAGAATAGACTTGTAAATTCGTACATGCCCGAGTTCCACGCGCCGGTAGCTTGCAATACGTTTGTGCCTTCCATCGAGGCCGCTGCGGCCAGACCCAAGAAAGTTGCGCCTGTAAAGCCGTCGGCCATTGCTTGCCCATCTTGCATGTAAATCCATACGCTATCGCCCGAAATTTCGGCGGGGTAAGCAAAGTACAAGAAAGCACGTGCGGTCATTGCCACATTCAAGATGTTCATGCCCGTACCGCCAAATACCTCTTTGGCTATCAAAACGGCAAAAATAGTCGCGAGTGCTACTTGCCACAAGGGGATAGTTAGAGGCATCACCAACGGAATGAGCATCCCCGTAACTAGGAAGCCTTCGTTAATAGGGTGTTTACGCATAACGGCGAAAACAACTTCTACTGCACCACCAGCTGCATATGCTACGATGACAACGGGGAGTACAAGTTGCATACCCAGTAAGAGTTTATCAACCAACGGTGCACTAGCATTACCGGCCGCCATGAAGTGGATGTGACCTGCGTTCCAAATGCCAAACAGCAAGCACGGCACCATAGCAATTACTACGGTAATCATCATGCGCTTGAGGTCAATGGCATCGCGCACTTGCACCCCACGCGACTTATTTACCGTTGGAGGGGTGAACAAGAAGGTCTCACCGGCTTCGAACAGGTAATAAAACTGCTCGAATTTGCCCCCTTTTTCAAACATGGGGCGTTGTTTGTGAAGTATATCTTCTAAAAATTTCATAGAGTGAGGGAATTATACTTGAATAATTTTTTCCGCATAAGCTATTGTGGACGCTCGATGTTTATTCGCGCATGAGATTAATGCCTTCGCGCAGTATTGCTTGGATGTCGTGCTTGGATACATCAATAAACTCACATAGGGCAAGGTCTTCTTCAAGGACTTCATAAATACCGAGGGCTTCTACTTCGTCGTAGTCGTTGGCCATGATTGCTTTGATGAGGTAGGTGGGGTAGATATCCATCGGCACTACTTTTTCGAAGGCACCACTTATTACAAACGCACGCTCTTCGCCATTCATGCTACTATCGAGTACATATTCTTTTTTCGGGTTTAGGAAAGAGAGTAATCCGAGTGCTTTGTGGAAGCTTAGGCGATTTGCCGTGGGGGCTAACCAGCCGTCTTTCAGGAAGAAGCGGGGGCGGTCGCCTTCGGGAATGACCGTAATGTGGTGGTCGTAAAAGCCTAGGTAGCCATCTTTGGTAATTTTTTCGCCGGTGAGTACGTTCCCCGAAATAACGCGGACATGGTCGCTTCTAAGGTTATTCTCTAGGAAAACACCTACGTTGGCTCCCATGTGGGTGCGGTAGTACTGCGGTTCTTTTATTTCCGAGCCGGCTACGGCAATAATTTTAGAGGCATCGTACACACCTTCTAAGAAGAGTTTACCAATTTGTATGACACCGTACGGATTTGCGGTCCAAACTAGGTCGCCCTTCGAGATAGGGTCTATGTGGTGGATTTGCACACCTACGCAGCCTGCCGGGTGAACACCGCTCACGCTATTAATTTGTGCATTTTTTACATGCGAAAATACTTGCGATACCTCTGCGCTTCCGTCGAGGTTTACGTGCACATTGCCGTTGGTTAGTTTTTTAAGAATGTCCACGCCAGCTTGGAAATTTTTTTCTTCGCCTTTGAAGATAAAATCGTAGCTAGGGGCAAGAGGATGCGTATCGAAGGTAGATATAAAGATAGATTTGGGAGTGTCTTCCGGGTTGGCGATGATACCGAATGGGCGTTGGATGATATTGGGCCACACACCGCTTTTTGTCATTTGCTCTACGATTTGCCCTCTATTCAGCCCGCTCAAATCTGAAAGGGTGTATTTGCTGAAGGTCTCGTACGCGATTTTCTCATCGGCTAGGATGCGAATTTCGAGCAGTTTGCGCTTAGGGCCGCGCACCACATCCACTACTTCGCCACTCACGGGGGAAGTGAACAGCACATTCTCCGCCTGTTTGTCGAACAGAATAGGGGTACCAGCTTTTACCGTGTCGCCGGGCTGCACGAGCGGCTTGGGGCGAACCATACCTATAAAATCTGTGGGCTTTAGGGCGTACGTGCTAGCTGGTTTGGCGTTCCCTAGCTTTTGGGCAGCCTTACCGGCAAGGTTTATGGTAAAACCCTTCTTGAGCTTAATGTTTTTAGACATCTCCGATTTTGGTTACTTGATACACTATATGACGTTGCGAAATTACGAACTAGCCACATTTAAAAAAAGTTATCATTCGCCTAGTGTCATGAAACTATTCTTAAATGGTCTTAAAGACATCCTGTATAAGTACGTGTAAGAGGTGAAAGTTTTTTTATCTGCGTTTTTCGACAAAGGACGGAATCCACCATAGGTATAGAAATACCCACGGATGAAACCATGCCCCTATGCCCGTAAAGGCAAATACGCTTGCATGAAACAAGGCACCGGCAAGCAGGTAAGGCACTTGGCACCCGCGACACCAGACCGCAAGTGGGAAGCTACACTGAAATAGTACAATAAGCCACGTCCAAGCACTGCCGATTGGCCACTGCGCGAGCGTCTCCCAGCTTATTTGCGCCTCAAATACGTTTTGCCACACCGAAAAGTCCCATGCCAAGCCAGAAGCAAGTAGTTTTTCTAAGCCGCTCTGCACGTAGGCTATCGCTACACTGACTTGTATAAGCCGTACCCCCCACCCGCTTTGGGTGGCTTCGCCCTTGCACAGCGCGTGTTGGCAATGCGCCACAACGAATGGCAACACGAGCAGCGCGTAGCCCATTGTGGCATAGGCATGGCTGATTTTTTCAAACGCATACAAATAACCTTGTATCACAAAGAACAGCCCACCTGCAACCGCTGTAGCCCACACTGGCCGGTACCAAAGGCACACGGCCACGAGCGCAACCACGTACCCTGCCCACAATATGTTGAGCATCATCGGCGAAGGAAAAGGGAGCGAAAAGAGCGCGTAAAACGAATACGGTTTGTAAAGCGAGACAAGACATGTGTATTCTGTTACATAAAAGTACCAATCTTTGGTAAACAGGAAGACACCCACATAGAATAGCTGCGTTAGGCGTTTGACCTGCACGGCGGAGGTTCGCGCTCCCCAAAACTGCTCCCAAACACGGGACGTTCCTTCGTTTGTATAATAATGTGCTACACCTATATACAGTAAAAGCACCAAAAGATTGCCTCGCCAAAAGACTTGCTGCGCTTTTTCAAGAAAAAATGCAGCCGGAAGGCGTTGCTTTTCCACCGCCAAACGCGGGTAGAGCAGGTGCAACCACTGCCCAAAGGTGGTTTGAGGGGAGTCTTCTTGCAAAAATGTTTCAAGCCACGGACTCAGCACCCAGCAGTAAGCAGCTTGCGCTGTTACTATCCCCAGCACTAAAAATATCCCCCCCCAAACAAAAGGCGCAGATTTGAGCGAATACTTAGAGAACTGCATACGGCCTTGCATTAAAGAGATGTAGTAACAGAGGCAGGCAGATAGGCTACAGGGATGGTATCGGGCTGCGTGGGTGTTTCCACGATGCGGTAAAAAGTCCACGTGCACGTACCCCCGTGTTCGAAGCGCCCTGCAACAATGCGCAGCAGGTCGGCTGCTTGCTGCCGGTAATAGTAATTTCGTTTCAAATAGCGGAAATTATCAGGATTTAGCCCAATTTGAGCAGCCGAGCATACAAACGTTTGCTGCCCGTATTGGCAGACAATTTCGAACGACTCGGCAGGGGCAAGTGCCACCCCCTGCGGATTGGCAAACATGCCGAAGTGATACAGCGGATACCACGATTGCATACTCACAAAGGGCAGCCACAGCAGGGTTAGAAGCCCTCCTATTATCCTATTTTTTGTGAAAACTTTACGCATGATTCCCTCATTTGCACACACAGCGCGCTGGCTTAGTTGTAACCTATTTCGTTTATAACGTACTTTCGCAAGGATACGGTGCGTTAGCGCACATCTTGGTTTTTCGGGCTTGCCATACAAACCCCAGTATAACTCTTACAATAAAACGCTTCCCTTTCACCATGAGCACAACCAAAATCACATTCGCCGAAGGCGACGGCATCGGCAAAGAAATCATGAAGGCTACCCTTGCCATTCTAAAAGCTTCCGGCGCACCTCTTGAATACGAGGAGATTAAAATTGGCGAAGAAATTTACAAACAAGGCATCAAATCGGGGATTCCCGAAGAGGCTTGGGACACGATGAGCCGCAACAAGGTGTTCCTAAAGTCGCCCATTACCACCCCGCAGGGAGGCGGTTACAAAAGCCTTAACGTTACGATACGCAAAACGATGGGGCTTTTTGCCAACGTCCGTCCCGTTGCCTCGTTTGCCCCGTATATCCCCACAAATTTTAAGAAGATGGATTTGGTCGTGATTCGCGAAAACGAGGAAGACCTCTACGCCGGTATCGAACACCAGCAGACCTCCGAGGTGGTGCAATGTCTAAAACTCGTTTCGCGCCCCGGTTGCGAGAAAATCGTGCGCTATGCCTTTGAGTATGCCAAAGCCTACGGCCGCAAAAAGGTTACCTGTATGACCAAAGACAATATCATGAAGCACACCGACGGCTTGTTTCATCAAATTTTTGACGAAATTAGGGTAGAATATCCCGACATCGAAAGCGAGCACTACATCATTGACATCGGCTCGGCGCGCTTGGCGAGTCGCCCCGAAATTTTCGATGTTATCGTAACGCTAAATCTCTATGGTGATATTATTTCCGACATCACCGCCGATATTTCCGGCTCGGTAGGTTTGGGCGGCTCGGCCAACATCGGCAAAGATTTCGCCATGTTCGAGGCTATCCACGGCTCCGCGCCCGACATCGCAGGGAAAAACCTTGCCAACCCTAGTGGCTTGCTGCACGGTGCCTGCATGATGCTCGTACACATCAACCTGCCCGAATACGCCGAAACTATCCAAAAGGCACTCTACAAGACGATTGAAGACGGCATCCATACCGGCGATATGAAAAGTGAGTACACCAAAGAACTCGTAGGCACGCAAGAATTTGCACAGGCGGTCATCGAACGCTTGGGGCAGTCCCCTACTACGCTCCACGTACCCAAGCCTACCAATCATAAAATCAACATCAAAACGAAGGCTACCCCGCGCTACCACAAGCACCTTGTCGGCGTGGACGTGTTCCTCGATTGGGTAGGCGAGCACCGCGACCCCAACGTACTGGGCAAACGGTTAGAAAAACTAAGCGGCGAACTGCTCAAACTGATGATGATTACCAACCGTGGCGTGAAGGTGTATCCCAATGGCCGGCCCGAGACGTTCTGCACCGACCACTGGCGTTGCCGCTTCGTGTCGTTGGCCTCGTTAGTGGACGACGACCAAATGATAGAGGTCAAAGATATTGATTACAGCACGATAGTGGCACTGCTCGACCGCCTACAAGACAGCGGACTGAATTTTATCAAGATTGAAAACTTGTACCGTATCAATGGCGAACGGGCGTACTCGCTCGGCCAAGGCGAATAAGTTGGTGCGCTGAAAGGCATACACAAAGAGGCTTCGCCGACGAAAGATGCGCACATCTTGCCCCTAGCGAAGCCTCTCTTTTTTGTACCGGTAAGCCCCTTGCCACACTACGCTTGCTCTTTTTCCAGAAGCTCTATCGAGGCGGAGTTGATGCAATAGCGCAAGCCCGTAGGCGCAGGGCCGTCGGGGAATACATGCCCTAGGTGCGCGTCGCAGGTGTTGCACATAACCTCTACCCGCACCATGCCATACGAGGTGTCTTTCTCGTACTGAATGGCGTTTTCTTTGATAGGCTGGGTAAAACTAGGCCACCCACTACCCGACTCGAACTTGAGCGTGGAGTCGAACAAGGGCGTTTTGCAGCAGCGGCAGGCGTAGATACCCGGTGCATAGGCGTGGCAAAGTTCACCGGTAAACGCACGCTCG
>CAYUJH010000013.1:0-7502 GCA_964444995.1 uncultured Roseobacteraceae bacterium
CTTAGCGACGCGCTCCATAGAAAGTCCTTCCACAAAGGCTGCCCCCTGCGTTCCTTGTACGCAGTGCGTAGGCCATAAAATTTGCGAAAGCCCGTGTAGGTCAATCACCTCGCCGGGAGTTTTGCCTGTATGGTTCGCTGCGAAGCTGCTATGGTCGGCAGGGTGCCAGTCTTGCGTAGCAACCACCAAGTCGAAGTGTGCCTGCAAAGCATTGACAAGGGGCACGATAGTTTCACCTTCTGGGACGGCAAGTGCGCCGCCGCTCACGAAATCATTCTGAATATCTACCAAAATAAGAGCCTTTTTCATGCGTGTTAAGGAGGTTTAAGGGTGAAAAGTCGGGACAAATAAGGTGTAAATAGGATGTACTCAAAGATAGCTGCTTTTTAGCTGTACCCCAAGAAGCGTCGGAATATCTTGTCGATGCCACTCAGATAGCTCGTTCCGAAGCGGTTTAGGTACTGGGCAAGTATGTATAAGTTATATAGCTGGCGACGTTGCTCAAAGTCCTGCGCGAGAGGGAAGACCTCTTCGTAGGCCTCGAAAAACTCTTCGGGGATGTCGCTAAAAAAGCGTGCCTGTGCGATTTCTAGCTCTCTGTGCCCGTAAAACGGTACAGGACTTAGCCAAGTAGGCAGGCCGTCTTTGTCGGCAAGTACGTTTTCTTTGTAAAAATTCCCATGGAGTAAGTGCGGGGCTTCGTTGGGTAGCAGGCTAGGCAGTTTTACTTGCAGCGCATCGAGCTTGCGCAGGTACTCTTTGGGCAGTTTGCCATCGTAAAATGCTTTGCCTAGCAGGGGGCGAAGCCGCTGTTCGCAAAAAAAATGAGGCCATTGGTAGGAAGGCGCGTTATTGAGTGGCAGGGTATGCAGCCAATTTTCGCGCTCCCAGCCAAAATGTGTGCAGGTATATTGGTGCAGACGAGCGAGCGCCTGCCCGGCGGCTTCCCAAAAATTTGCGTGGGGAAGGTAAAACCCAACGTACTCCAGCAGTATGTATGCCTTGCCATCCAAGCGGCCAGTGTGCAAACAGAGAGGTACGGATAAGCCTTGGTTGTGTAACCTGCGTAGGTCGTCGGCCTGTGAGGCAAATGCTTCCTCTGGGAGGTTTTCGTTCCACTTAAGGCAATAGCTTCTTTGTAGTGTTTCCAACTGTGCCACATTGTTCCCGTACCCACCCGAAAGAAAATGAAGGCGGTAGGTAGTACGCTCCCCTGTCGCGGCAAAAAGTACGGCATCAAAGAAAGCGGATTCATCGGTTTTCAGCATAGGGCGTGAGTAGGCATTGGGGGTGTAGATATTTTTTCGTGTTCAAGAGCGATTGCTTGAATCGTTACGGTTTGTTCGGGTGGGGAGTTTGGTCAAAGTTATACCAAGATTTATTTGATGTGAGAATTTTCTTACCTTGCCTGCCCAAACGCCCGACAAGGTATCATACCCGCCCTTATAATTTTTTTTGAGCGATTCCTATGCCTATATTACTCTACGGAATACAAGTTGCGCCGCCTGCCGAACCACCTCCCGCAGGCGTGCAGGTACATGCGCACGGCGACATAGTGCTGTACTATGCCGAATATACTGCCGACCGGGTATCCCAAGCAGCGGCACTGCGTTTTTTTGAAACACTCGAAACCCTGCACGCGCACAGCACCCTTTTGGCTTTCCGTTACCCTACCTTGCTTGCCAGCCAAGAGGTGCTAGAGGGAGTATGGGTAGCGCATGGCGAGCAAATAAAAGGCGTGATGGCACAGGTCGCGGGGCATTCTGAGTTTTCTGTTCGTTGGCAGTTTACTATGGCAGAACAAGGAAATATCCCTGAAAGTAAGCCCAAAAGCGGTACGATGTATATGAAACAGCGGCTTGATGCGTTGAAGAAGGAAAATTA
This sequence comes from uncultured Roseobacteraceae bacterium, assembly GCA_964444995.1. Lineage (GTDB taxonomy): Bacteria > Bacteroidota > Bacteroidia > Cytophagales > Flammeovirgaceae > CAYUJH01. The sequence goes on from CAYUJH010000013.1 coordinate 1,885, forward strand.
TTTGCAGGAAAAATTGAACAATTTACAAGAATTATTGCGTCGGAGTTTAGTTTCTATCTGCAAAGACATTACTTTTGAGGTCGAAATAAGTAAGCGAACCCTCACCGCATATCTTTTGGTGCATCCTAAGGAGCAGGAGCGTTATGCGAGCCTATTGACACAACTTGGCAAAGAACTTCCTGAGTGGAATTATCTTTCTAGTGGGCCGTGGCCTATATTTGCATTCGGAAAACTTCCAATGTTGTGAACATAGCGGGAGAATCGTACCTTAGTCTGCCTCTTTTGGTGCGCTCTTGGAAAAACTTAGTGCGCTAAAATTTGCTGGATACAGAAAATTTAGTAAGATTGAACAATGATTTTTCAACAGTAAAATCGAACCGCTATATTTGTGCCTACTATTGGATACCATGTTTTCATTACAACCCTATAAAGATTTTTACTTTAACTTAAATCTAACAAGATGCGGAGAATTACACTTTTAATACTGAGCTCCCTGATAACGGGATTCTGCTGGGCTCAGGGCGAGTTGTCAGACACTTTCGATGCCAACAATGGCTGGAGTGCCACTGGCGGCGAAGCCGTTGAAAAGTTCGAAGACGGCAAGTACATCGTGCGAAACAAAGAACGTTATACATTCATTCGTTCTGAAAAAGAAGTGGGCCCTATTAGCGAAGGGGCAGACTTCATGGTAAAAGTGAAGGCTCAGTTGCACCGCATCAGCTACGCCGGCGGCAACAACCAATACGGAGTTGCTATGGGCAATAGCGACATGAGTTCTTACTATGTACTAGCTATCAGAAAAGATACAACGTATGCCCTTGCCGAAATCGTGAATGGCGACACGGTTACGTACGTTCATTGGAAAAAGCACTACATCGTAAAGCCCGATGTGCGTCAGAACACGCTTGCTATCATCAAAGAGAACAAGCACGTGTACTACCAAATCAACGGCTACAACGTATATGCTAAAGAATTTAGTGGTTCATATGCCAATAAGGTTGCTTTGCTTACCGGCATCAAGTCCATTGTAGCGTTTGACTCGCTTGCTGCAAAAGTTACTGCACCGCTCGAAATCAACGTAGCTGCCAATGCGGTGAAGAAAGATGAATTCGAACTCAAGAACCTTGGCTGTCAAGTGAACTCTTGCTTCACCGAAATCTTGCCGCGCCTTTCTACCGATGCTGGCAAACTTTACATGACTCGTATGGATCACCCCGAAAACATCGGCGACGAAACGAATGCCGGCGATATCTGGGTATCTACCGCTAATGCAAACGCTGCGGAAGCATCTGAAGAAGAGTCTGAGGAAGAAAAAGCAAAATGGGCATTGGCACAGCACTTGGGCAATATTGTCAACAACGACAACCAGTGCAACACAAACTTCATCATCTCGTTCGCACCCGACGGTAGCTCTATGTACTTGAAAGGTTTATATGGCGACTACCACCCTATCTACGAGTCGGAAAAAGACGGCGACGGCTGGGGTTCTCCAAAACCGATGAAAATCGAGGATTACTACAACCTAAGCAGCGAAATCAACATCTGTACGACTTCTGACAGAAAAGGGATGATTATTTCTATTGAGCGTCTGGACTCAAAAGGCGGTCGCGACTTGTATTACAGCGAGCGCGGCGAAGGCGACTCTTGGACGAAGCCAGTAAACCTCGGCGATATGGTAAACACCTACGGCGATGACATCAGCCCGTTCTTGGCCTCTGACGACAAAACACTTTACTATGCTACCAAAGGTAAGCCGGGCTACGGCGGTTTCGACGTGTTCAGAACGGTACGCCAAGGCGACTCTTGGACGGAGTGGAGCGAGCCTGAGAACTTGGGTGAGGTAATAAACTCTGCGCAAGACGACCGCGACTACTATATCCCTGAAAATGTAACAGAAGGAGGTCCTCAAGCATTTATGGCCTCTGCGGCTCTTGTAGAAGGCGCATGTGGCGGTCTCGATATCTACGAACTTGTACCAGTAGAAGACGAAGCTCCTGCAAGAAGAGGCTTGATGGCCGGCGACCAAATCCGTATCAACTTCGATTTCGACAAATCGGATATTCGCCCTGCCGATGCTGAAAACATCAACCGTGCAATCGGCTTGTTGAACAAAGGCACGTTCTCTATTGAAATTGCCGGTCATACCGATGCGTTGGGTGGCGAAGTATATAACCAACGCCTTTCTGAAAGACGTTCTGAGTCGGTGTATAACTACCTAACCAGAAACGGTCTTGACACGGAAAAAATCAAAGTAAAAAATACAGGATACGGCAAAAAATATCCGTGTGATACTAACAGCACAGATGCCGGACGCTTCAACAACCGCCGTGTGTTAGTGGTTATTCTTGGCGAGGGTGTAGGCTCTTACCTCGATGTTCACCAGCAAGGTTCTTGTGGGGCTACGTCCTTCAATGTAGAAGACTAATCTTTTGGGAGTCTAGCATTCCTTTTTTGAAGCACCCCGGCTCGTTCGGGGTGCTTTTTTTTGTGTATTCATGTTCCGATAAATTCCGCAGACGTATGCAAAAGTGTGTTTTTTTAGACAGAGACGGGGTGCTGAATACGGATTTGGGTACGTATGCCTACCAGCTTGACTCGCTGCGCATTATAGACGGGGTGCCCAAGGCTTTGCGCAGACTCAAAGCGCACGGCTATCGGCTGATAGTGATTACCAACCAAGCGGGTATCGTCAAAGGACTTTATACGGCGAAGGAGGTGTGGGCGTGTCATCAAAAAATACAAGAAGCCTGCGGTGGGCTGCTCGATGCGCTTTACTACGCACCCCTGCACCCTTCGGTGTCCGAGTCGCTGGCGCGCAAGCCGGGCACGCTGCTGTTCGAACGCGCAATTGCCCGCTTCCATGCCGACGTGCAGAATTCGTGGATGATAGGCGACCAAGAGCGCGACCTGCTCCCCGCGAAGCAGGTGGGTATTGGCAGCCGCGTGTTGGTAGGGCAGCGCGACTCAGTATATGCCACCCACCAAAGCGACTCTTTGTGGGAGGCTGTTGGGCAGCATATCTGCCCTCAGCGCATAGAGGGGGGAAGGTAGCCGTGTAGTTTCTGCCGCAACTCTTTGAGTGCCAATCCTATTTGATAATGAACGTTGCGCGGCGTGAGGCTAAGTACTTCTGCAATTTCTTTGTAGGAGAGTTCTTCGTAGCGGCTCAGTTTAAAAATATCGCGGCAGCTATCGGGTAGGCTATCTATGGCTTCGGTAAGTCGCTGCTCTAGTTCAGAAAACGCAAGACTTTCTTCGGTTTCGTTGTGCTGTACTGGCAAGCGTTGCGCTAATTGTTGTTGGTAGTCTTGCTCAAACTTCCGACGCTTTATAAAGTTGAGCGTATGATTGCGCGCTGCTCTGTAGAGGTACGCCTTCAGCGACGACGTAACCGTGATGCTTTCGCGTTTTAGCCAAAAATTGACAAACACATCTTGTACTAGCTCTTCAGCCACCTGACTATTGCGCACTATTTCATAGACAAAATGAAAGAGGGGAGTATATAGCACCTGCACGACGGCATCCCATGCTTTCGTATCGCCTTTTTGTATGTTAGCGAGCAAGGTTGCTTCATCTGCTATCGGATAGCCCATCTCTGCTACTTTTTTTATCATGCGTTGTTGGGGGTCGTTTTTAGTTTCGGGTATAAGAAGGAAGGCTGTGCCAAAAGCCGCAAGTAATTTGTCAAAAGTCGGCTTTTCTGTGCATTTTTTACTTACCGCTCATCCATAAATTTTTGCCACCAATACTGGAAACACACGAGGCCCCACACTTGGTTCTGGTCGTGCGGTTGTTTGCTAAAGAGCGTTTGTTTGAGTTGCCGTATGTAGGCGGGGTTGAAAATTCCCTGTTCGGCTATGTACTCATCGGCAAAAAGGGTGCTATCGAGCCATTTTTTCCATACGGTGGCGTAGGCGGTAGCGAGCGGTACATCAAACCCTTGTTTGGGGCGGCGGTATAAGGCTTTGGGCAAGAGAGGTCTGGCAAAATCTTGCAGTAACTTTTTCTTGAAATTCCCTGAAATTTTATAGTCGGCAGTAAGTTGGAAGGCATAGTCCACCACGGGATGGTCGAGAAAAGGAACGCGAACCTCTAGCCCATTGGCCATAGACATACTGTCGGTTTTATGCAGCATATCGTTGGGGAGCAGTAGGTCGAAGTCGGCGCGAAGTACCTCGTTCATGCTTTCGCCGGTAATTGCTTTCAGGTGTGTAGCTTTCCACGAAGCGAAGGCCGAGGCTTGTAGGTGTTGGTAGGTTTCGTCGGTAAGCATTTGGCGGATGTGGTTGTCATCGCGCCAGCTACAGAGCTGCCAATAACGCTCTGGTGCGGACAAAGATGCTATTTCGGCAAATTTGCGAAGCTGCCGTATTTTGTTAGGAATTTTCGCATTGCGATGCTGTGGCAGTTTTTGCAGTAAAGGACGTAGGCTGGTGAGCAGGGTGGTGCGCCAACCGTTTTGCCGCGCATACCACTCGCCCGTGTAGCGTTGGTAGCCTGCGAGTAGCTCGTCGCCTCCGTCGCCGGAGAGCGCAACGGTAACGTGTTTGCATGTTTTTTGGCTCAAGATGTATGTAGGAATTGCCGAGGCATCGGCAAAAGGTTCGGCGAAGTGCTGCAAAATATCGTCGAGGTGCTCGTAGAAATCGTCGTTGGTAAGTTGAAAGACCGTGTGCTCGGTTTGGTACTGCTTGGCGACGAGTTGGGCGTAGTGTGTTTCGTCGAAAAAGGGGGCATCCCGATAGCCTACGGAAAAGGTATGCAGGTGAGGCACGTGCCGCGCTGCGAGGGCTACGATGGTGGAAGAGTCTATGCCGCCACTCAGAAATGCGCCGAGCGGCACATCGGCGATAAGCCTACGCTGCACAGAGGCTTCGAGCAGTTCGCCGAAGGTACGTTGTGCGGCTTCGTAGCTGGGCATGGGCGAAAATGAGGTAGTCGGTAGCTGGTAGTATCGTTGTGTTTCGATGCCTTTTTTGTTGACCGTAAGATAATGCCCCGGCAGTAGTTTGTGCACGTTTTGGAGCAAACTGTGCGGTGCAGGCACGTAGTTGAGGTGGAAAAACTGATAGAGTGCCGTATGATTTAGCTTCTTTTCGAGGTTAAATGCTAAAAGTGCGTTGAGTTCGGAGGCAAACAGGAACTTGTCCTCGTCGTGGTAGTACCATAGTGGTTTGATGCCGTAGCGGTCTCGGGCGATAAATAGGCTGTTTTCTTGTTTGTCATAGACTGCAAAGGCGAAAAAGCCATTTAACTTTTCGAGGCAGTTGGCACCGTAGTGCGCAAACAAGGTGAGCAGCACTTCGGTATCGGATTGTGAGCAAAATGTATATCCTGCCGAAACGAGTTCTTCGCGCAGCGTGCGAAAGTTGTAAATCTCGCCATTATATACGAGTGTATAACGGCCGGAGGGGTCGGTCATGGGTTGCCGCCCATCGGTGCTTAGGTCGAGAATAGCGAGCCGCCGATGCCCTAGCCCTACGTGGTGGTCGGTGAATAGGTAGGCATCGTCGGGGCCGCGATGCTTCAGCGTCTCGTTCGATTTAGCAAGGTTGATGGTGAAAAAACGCCCAATTTCGTTGAAGGCGTAAATACCGGTAAATCCGCACATAAGGTTT
>CAYUJH010000013.1:7512-15137 GCA_964444995.1 uncultured Roseobacteraceae bacterium
GTAAACAAGACAATACAACAGGTTGGTCTGGAAAGATACGCCCCTTTTTTTACATACAAAAGGAACGTTAAAATAAACTGCTTTCCAAAAGCGACACCCTCGCAATGATAGGATACTACCAAGAGGTTCTTTAAATTTGGACGCTGAACCTATCTATTTTTATTTGGTCTAAAAATTCATAGTGTTTTGGTAGCTGGCCGAGTAAGCGAGTTCGGTAAGTTTTTTTTACGACATAATTTTCCTGAAAAGTACTCTATGCGATGAAAACGTTGGCAAAACTCAAACAGGGGGAATATGGTATTGTACGCGAAATGATAGGCGAAGATACCTCGGTTCGGCTACTTGAAATGGGGCTGCTACCCGGCCGGCATGTGCAACTAATTCGTACCGCTCCTTTTGGCAACCCTCTGTATTTGAAGGTGGGCACGCAATACCTATCGATTCGTCGCGAAGAAGCCAACCACGTGTTACTCCAATAATGTATGAACGCTACTCCTCCTTCAGCGCCCTCTTTGCAAAAAGAATTGCGCATTGCCTTGGCTGGCAATCCGAATGCGGGCAAATCGTCTTTGTTTAACCAACTGACTGGCCTAAAGCAAAAAGTAGGTAACTTCCCCGGTGTAACGATTGACCGCAAGGAAGGGACTCTTGTACTACCCGATGGCCAACGAGCGCGCATTGCCGACCTGCCCGGCGCATATAGTTTTTATCCGAATGCGCTCGACGAGCGGATTGCTCTACAGAATCTGTTGCGCACGAAGGAGGCAGCCTACGACGTGGTCATCTACGTAGTTGATGTTACCCAACTTGAGCGGCATTTGCTTTTATTTTCCCAAATTGCCGATTTGCGCTATCCCCTTATTTTGGCGGTTAATATGCTGGACGTAGCGGAAAAAGAGGGCATTCGCTGCGACCTCAACGCGTTGACCGATGCGCTCGGCATTGCCGTTGTGCCTGTCAACGGACGTACGGGGCAGGGCGTTGCTCAACTCAAGGAATTACTTACCAATACCTACGACGAGCGCGTGCATTTTTCTTTCTTTACCCCCGAAGCCCTTGCTCCTGCAGCTATCGAGAACGTGTGCGCAGCTGTTTCGGAGGAATGCTCGCCCTACGAAGCGCTACTCATTGCGCATCATCATACATGGTTGCCCCATCTGTCGGACACACAAAAAAACACGTTGGCGCAGCAACTGGGCAATAAAGACGATTTTAATGGAATAAAATTACAGGTAAGCGAGACGCTGCAACGCTACGAAAAAATTGTAAAGCTGGTAGAGAAAACCTTGCAGGTTACCCGCCAAGAGGGCACGCCCTTCACCGAACGGCTCGACCGCGTACTTACGCATCCTGTATGGGGTGTGGCAACCTTTTTACTGATTTTATTTCTTGTCTTTCAGGCAATTTTTGCATGGGCTTCTTATCCCATGGATTTAATAGATGCTGGGTTTGCGGCCCTAGTCGAGCAACTCAACGCGGCCCTGCCTGAGCATTTGCTCACGCGCTTACTCACAGAGGGCATCATTGCCGGTTTGGGAGGTATTCTCATTTTTATCCCCCAAATTGCCATTCTTTTTTGCCTTGTTGCACTTCTCGATGATGTGGGATATATGGCGCGTGCGGTCTTTCTAAGCGATACGCTCATGCGCAAGTTCGGACTCAATGGCAAGAGTGTGGTCGCGCTGATTTCCGGCGTAGCCTGTGCTATTCCGGCGGTCATGTCCACCCGTACGATTAGCAACTGGAAAGAGCGCGTGATTACCATTTTCGTTACGCCGCTCATGAGTTGCTCGGCACGAATACCCGTCTTTACCGTATTGATTGCTTTTGCCGTGCCGGAGGAAACGGTGGGAGGCATTTTCAACCTACAGGGCTTTGCCATGATGGGGTTATACCTTATGGGCACCACAGCGGCACTGCTTTCGGCGTGGGTACTCAAAAAAATACTTCGTCAGACCGAAGTATCTTCGTTTATGATGGAGTTGCCAAGCTACAAAGCCCCGCATTGGAAAAATATTGCCCTTACTGTTTGGAGCAAGGTGCGAATATTTGTGGTAGAAGCCGGCAAGGTGATTTTGGTGATTTCGGCGGTGCTTTGGTTTTTGGCATCGTACGGGCCGGCGGATAGCTTGGCGGTGGCAGAAACTGAAACCACACAGAAATACGCGCAAACCCTTAGCGAAGAGGAACTTGCCAAAGAGATTGCCGCTCAGAAGTTAGAAGCCTCTTACGCTGGCCGGCTAGGTAAATTTATTGAGCCTGCAATTGCCCCTTTGGGTTTCGACTGGAAAATTGGTATCGCGCTCATTACCTCGTTTGCAGCCCGCGAGGTGTTCGTAGGTACGATGGCAACGATTTACAGCGTAGGCAGTGCCGACGATACGCAGCCGCTCATCGCCAAACTTCGGCAGGTGAAAAACCCCAAAACAGGCAAACTCGTGTACGATGTGCCCACAGCCCTTTCGTTGCTATTCTTTTACGTGTTTGCCATGCAGTGCATGAGCACGCTTGCGGTAGTGTACCGCGAAACCAACGGATGGAAATGGCCCTTGCTGCAACTGGGCTATATGACGGCGCTCGCCTACTTGGTCAGCCTGCTCACCTACCAGCTACTCAGCTAGCCAAGCAGTTGCCAAACGAGTAGATTTTACCACTGCTTCGAGCCTTCTTTGCTTTCTTTGGGGTTGAAATATACGCGTTGTGTGGGGTAAGCAAACATAATATCATCGTGTTGAGCGAAGGCATCGAGTACGGCTTCCCACACTTTTTGCTCCGAGCCGCGCCGCTGTTTGGGGTTGCACAGGTAGCGCATGGTGAGCAATACGCCCCGGTCGCGCACAGCAGTATAGACAATCGGGGTGAGCTTGCCGTAGAAAATCATGTATTTCTGCGAGGCAGTTTGCAGGTCGCGTTCTATTTCTTCCGATATTTTTTCTGCCTGCTCGTCAATTACTTGTTCGAGCAACTCTTTGGCTTTTCGCCAATTACTTTCAAAGGTAATTAACACAGCAATTTCGTTCCATATATGCGAAAATCCCTGCGTGTAATTTGCCTGAGGTTGGTCAAACACTTTCCCGTTGGGGATGTGCACAATACGGCCGGTACTCTGCTCGGCATCTACCCAGTTTTTAATCTCGTTGAGTGTAAACTGAAAAAACTGAATATCAATCACATCGCCGGCTATATCGCCAATTTCAATGCGGTCGCCGACCACAAAAGGTTTGCGTGTAACAAGAAAAATCCATCCTACAAAGTTTAGAATAGGCACTTGTAGGGCAATCGTAAGACCGGCCGTTACCAATCCCAGAAACGTAGCCAAGGAGTCGAATCGGTCAATCCAGATATTGCTAAGGGCAATAATAAGTAGTGCCAAGTACCCATTTTTGATGCCATTGCGCCACTGGTATCGGCCACGAGGGTCGGTGATACGTTGAAAAACAATACGTAGGGCAAAGTTGCGCACAGCCCACAACAATAATACGACCACCACCGAAAAAAGCAACTTGAGTTGCAAGTCGGTATGAATACCCCACTGTTCTTCAATCCATTCAAATACCTTCATCATCTCTTTGAATTTAACGAGTAAAAGTACAAAAACTAACTAACTTTTCTCGGTGCGCCATCGCTCCCCATGTTTTGAATTTTGTAAGCTGTTAACAACTCTTTAAACCGTTAATGTATCTTTACAAGGTGCCTCTTTGTAGGAAAGATACGCGGTGCATATAAAAAAAAATAGTATCTTTCGTCAAGATATTTTGGTGTAACTCTTAAACAGTAAGTCAATGACCAATTTTGAAAAAGTAAAAAGCTATCTTCAGGAGTTAGAGTACCTCATAACCTATGAAGATGCAGAGGAGGAACTCGTGCTAGTAGAAAGGCAAGACGAGGGTATTATGAATCTGATGGTGGATTGTGAAGACCCTATCCTGATTATCGAGCAGTTCTTGTTTGAGTTTAAGGAAGGCTCGAAAGAAATGTTTGCCGGTTTGCTAAAGAAAAATCGCGAGATTGTACACGGAGCCTTCGTGCTCGACGAAACAGGCAAAAAAGTCCTATTTCGGGACACTTTGCAGCTCGAAAACCTTGACCTCAATGAGTTAGAGGCTTCCTTAAATTCGCTCAGTTTACTCATGAGCGAGTATTTCAATGAACTAATCGAATATTCAAAAAGCTAATTAAGACACGACTATGGGACTATTCAAAAGACTATTTACCATGGGTGCGGCCGAAGCGAACTCCGCGCTCGATAAAATGGAAGACCCCGTAAAAATGACCGAACAAGGCATACGGGACATGAAAAACGACTTAAATGCGAGCTTGCAGGGCCTTGCCGAAGTAAAAGCGCAAGCCATCCGTGCGCGCAAAGACTTTGAGGCCGCCAAGGCAGAAGCCTCTGAATACGAGCAAAAAGCTATCTTGCTTATTCAGCGCGCAGAAAGCGGGCAAATTTCTCCTGAAGATGCCGACCGCCTAGCTACCGAGTCGCTCAACCGCAAAGAGCAGGCCATGCAACGCGCCGCTTCTATGCAGCAAATGGTGCAGCAGCAAGAAGCAGCCGTAAGCAAAATGGAAAGCAACGTACAACGGCTAAAAACGCAGATTGGCCACTGGGAAAACGAAGCTAAAACGCTGAAAGCCCGTGCAAAAGTGAGCCAAGCGAGCGCCAAACTCAACAAGCAGTTGGCCAATATAGACTCTTCGAGCACGGTGGGTATGCTAGAGCGTATGAAAGACAAAGTGGCTCAACAAGAAGCACTTTCCGAGTCGTACGGCTATTTGGCCGATACCACCCGCAGTGTAGATGAAGAGATTGACAAGGTGTTGCTCGGTTCGGGGGGCACCTCTTCGGCTGGTGGTTCAGCATCGCTCGAAGCACTCAAGGCACGTCTTTCGGCCGGCAAAACCGGTGGCGACGGTGCAGGAGCCTAACGCGCCTCTTCACAAAATAGCTATACAAAAAAGGCTACCTATGCAGGTAGCCTTTTTTTGTGTGCCGAACAGACTTCGTTACGTTAGTCGGTACGCGCCTTGCCTTCCTCTTCTTCTGTGCGTGTTGGGAGTTTGTTGCGCAAGCGGTTTACGAGAGCGTATGTGGGTGTTTGCTCGAAGCGCGGCTTAAACTTTTCGAGTTTCATTTTTTCTTCGGTCAGCTCGTGCGGTGGAATAAACTGCGATTGCGGCTTGGTAATAAAAGTAATGTCGCTAATTTGATTCGAGTCGGCAAAATAAATGCCCATGTTGCTGCATGTGATATGATTCATACCTATCATAAGCGTATCGCCTTCTAGGGCGAAGAAAATCGTTTCGCCATTGCCTTTTACGTCCACCTTGCGAATAAAACCGAGGTCGAAATGGGCAATCATCTCGTTACCCTTAATTTGGTTGTAATTTCCGATACTATCGGTAGAAACGATAAAAGCATCTTTTTCGATAAACATGCGGTCAATGTCGTTTTCTTCGAGCTTTGCACTGATTTCCTCACCTGTTATCTGGCTACCCTTCGACCACAAAACTGGGTCGTAATAGAAATAAATCATCGAGTCGGCCAAGTTATACATGAGCGAGTCGCAACGGCCTTGCATTTGGTGGCTGTAAATGCGTACATTGTTGTAGGCAAATACTTTGCGGTTATTCGCCGTATCGGTTACGGCGATAAGCGTGTCGGCCGTAAGGAAAAGCGTATCTCTGGTGCTCAGGGGCATTTCCATGTATGCCTTTCCGTACGCTTTGGTGTTGGTCATTTGGTCGCTATACTCCATCTCATCGCTGTAGATGTGAATGCGCTCTTTTTTAATATTGAGTTTCACATTGTGCCGCGCACGTCCAAAATCGAGCGAGTCGTTCAAATATAACTCCTCGGCATCGAGCGCGTAGTCGAGCGTTTGGCTCGTGGTATTTCCCTCAAAAAAGACCTCTGAAGTGGCATTATTTACCCGCCCTCCTTGCTTAGCGAGTACGTAGCCGTCTTTGCTCTTAATAAATGTAGTTGTGGGAAAGGTGGCTATTTGCGTAGGCGTATGATACGACATCGTGTCGGTTTCTACGGTTTGGTTTTTTACCGTATCCTTCATTACTACGCGCAGTTTGAACGACATGATATTTTTCTTTTTATCCATGTACCCGCGCATACTTGTAAGGTCCATTTGTTTTTGGAGCACATGCCCACCGGTGAGGTAGTAGGCATTACCTGTTTTCATGTTATAGAACAACCTTTTGGTAGTCAGGGTCATGTCTTGTTGTGTGAGCACCACCTCGTTGCCCTCTTTCGGGGTGATGATGACCTGTCCGCTGCGCTGGTAATACAGCATCGTTTCGCCTTTAATTTTCATGTCATCTTGCGTAACCACCACGTTGCCTAGTGCGGTAACGTCTTTGGTAAGGGCATTTTCGGTTGCTTTGTCGCAAAATACTTTCGCGCCGCCTTGTTTGATGATGACACGTTGCGTAGGGCTGCTCTCAAACACATTGTATCTGATACCGTTGATGGTTGTGCCCGACAGTTTGCCGGCACTAAATTCGAGACGTTCTTGCCCAAAACTGCTCCAAGGGAGAAGGGCTGCGCCTATCAGCATAAAGAAGAATGATTTCATGGGGTATGTACGAATAAAGGTGTAAGCAATTAGGATACGAAAAATTCCCTGACTTTCAGGGCGTGTAAAAAAAGTGCGCCTAAAGGGGGACAGGATTTTTCAACGCGCAGGGTGCAAAGCATTTGCGCAATAGACGCATTTTATACCAAGATTCACTTGATTTAAGGATCAACATGATTTGATTTGCTTGATTTTAAGTGATTGATGAGACCATAATTTCGCAGACCTCATGCGCTCTGGTATAATAGTGCAAAAGTAGGGCGCGATAGTGCCACTCGTACCGCTCGAACCCGTTTTTTTAAGTATTGATAACGTTGTGGGCAAGCGCCCGCGCCGTATTTTCGCTTGAAACCTACTTGGCCATGCAACAGCAGTTCCTCCTTCAGTTACAACAATATATCGACCGGCACCAACTCTTTTTGCCTACGCAAACAGTATGGGTAGCCTGTAGCGGAGGATTAGATTCGATGACCTTGGCGACCGCTTTGCGGCAGGTAAGGCAACCCTTGGGGCTGTTGCACGCCAACTTTGGGCTGCGCGATGAGGAGTCCGACACCGACGCACGCTTTGTACGCCAACAGGCAGAGCAGTGGGGTGTACCCTTTTGGGAGCGCAATTTCCAAACTACTGCCTATGCCAAAAAAGCAAAGATTTCTACCCAAATGGCAGCAAGAACACTGCGTTATGAATGGTTTTTGGACGTGTTAGCAGAAAACCCTACGGCTGTAGTAGCTACCGCACATCATGCCAACGACCAAGCCGAAACGCTGCTGTTCAACCTTGTAAAAGGAGGCAGTTTGGCAGGGCTTCGGGGGATGTTGCCCCAAAGAGAACGCTTCGTGCGGCCTTTGCTATGGGCGAGCCGAAAAGACGTGGAGCAATTCGCGGAAGCGCACAACATCGCTTGGCGCGAAGACCGTTCCAATGCTTCTTCTACGTACCGGCGTAATTACATTCGGCACCATGTGCTGCCTAAGCTCGAAACGCTCAATCCCGAAGCCGTTGGCGCACTTGCCGAAACTGCCGAGCGATTGC
>CAYUJH010000014.1:0-15038 GCA_964444995.1 uncultured Roseobacteraceae bacterium
TTGGTAGGCCTGCGGGAGGTTAAAAAGAAAATTAAAGACTACACACATTACCTCGAATTTTTGAAAATTCGGCGCGAAAAAGGATTTGAAGAAGACGAACGCTCTAACCTGCACGCCGTACTTAGCGGCAATCCGGGTACAGGAAAAACAACAGTCGCCAAGCTATTGGGTACTATTTACCACCACCTAGGCTTTCTTAGCCACGGAACAGTGGTAGAGGCCGGCCGGGCCGAACTCGTAGGGCAATATATTGGGCAAACTGCCCCCAAGGTGAAGGAAATGATTGACAGCGCGCGCGGCGGTGTACTGTTCATTGACGAGGCCTACTCGCTTGTGCGTGCGCCCGACGACGACCGCGACTACGGCCAGGAGGTACTTGAGGTTCTCGTCAAAGAGATGTCGGACGGGCCGGGCGACCTTGCCATTTTCCTTGCAGGCTATCCCGAAGAAATGGAAATTGTCCTAACGTCCAATCCGGGATTAAAGTCGCGCATTGGGGCGTTTTTCTCCTTCCCCGACTACCTGCCGCAAGAACTGCTCGCCATTGCGCTATTCACCGCTCAAAAACGAGAGATTGTCTTAGAACCCGACGCTATCGGCTATCTGGAGCGCAAACTTATCGAAGCCTATCGCGCACGCGATAAGTCGTTTGGCAATGCACGCCTTGTATGCACTTGGATAGACGAAGCAAAGGTACGCTTAGGGCTGCGCATTATGCAGTCGCCAAACCCCTCCGAACTTTCTAAGGAGCAACTTAGCCATGTTACACAAAAGGATTTGGAGGAGGTCTTCGCACAACAAGAACAACGCCTGCCCCACCTCGGTATCGACGAAGAGGAACTCGCACATGCACTCGCCGAGCTAGCGGCAATGATTGGGCTTTCGCAGGTAAAAAAAGATTTGCAAGAATTGGTGCGCCTCGTTCGGTTTTATGCCGATACCCAGCAGAATATTGCCGGCAAGTTATCGCTACACGCCATTTTTAAAGGAAATCCGGGTACAGGAAAAACGACCGTAGCCCGCATTTTGGCGCGTGTGTACAAGGCACTTGGCTTGCTAGAACGCGGGCACTTGGTAGAATGTAGCCGCAAAGACCTCGTAGCAGGCTACATGGGGCAAACCGCGCTCAAAACCCAAGCCATGATTGAAAAAGCAAAAGGCGGCGTACTGTTTATAGATGAGGCGTACGCCTTGAACGCTTCTAACCTTGTGGGCGAATACGGCAGGGAAGCCATTGAGGTAATTTTAAAAGAAATGGAAGACCACCGAGGCAATTTGGCCGTAGTGGTAGCCGGATACACCCGCGAGATGGACGACTTCTTGCTTATGAACCCCGGCCTGCAATCGCGCTTCGACCGCTCCCTGTTCTTCGAAGATTTCTCTAACGAAGAACTTCATCATATTGCCCTCGAACTGCTGAAAGGGCAGCAGTTAAGTCCTAACAAGCAAGCGGCCGCTTTCCTGAAAAAACACCTTGCTCACTTAAAACGACAGGGTAAAGAGAAGCACTTTGGAAACGCACGCGATGTGCGAAAATTTATAGAGCAAGCCGTGCGCAAGCAGCACCTGCGCGTAAGCGAGTTATCCGCAGAAAAGCGAACCAAGCGAGCACTTGAAACCCTTACCCTCGCCGATGTACAAGACATACGCCTGCATAGCAGCGAGTCAGCCACCGGCGAGATAGGCTTCACTCAGTCTTCTAACTGAAACGACAGCGGGTAGCGTACCAACTTTTCTTCTAGGGCCAACGTCAAGACCTCTAGCGCATTGCTTACGTAGTGAAGGGCAAAATCTTTTAAGTAGCGCGCATCGAGTTCTTCCACATCCTTGCGGTTTTTATGGCTCAAAATAACTTCGGCGATACCAGCCCTACGAGCCGCCAAGAGTTTTTCTTTGATGCCTCCTACCGGCAGCACACGGCCGCTCAGCGTAATTTCGCCAGTCATGGCTACTTTGGTTTTTACTTGCCGCTGCGTAAATGCAGAGGCTAGCGCGAGTAAGAGTGCAATCCCTGCCGAAGGGCCATCTTTGGGCACAGCGCCAGCGGGCACATGCACGTGCAGATCGTACCGCTCAAAGATTCGGTAATCTATCGAAAGGCCTTCTGCCTGTGTTTTTAAGAACGATAGCGCCGCAGAAGCCGACTCTTTCATCACATCGCCCAACTGGCCTGAAAGCGTAATTTTACCCTTTCCTCGGCTCAAGCTCGCTTCTATGGAAAGAATTTCTCCGCCGGTGGGTGTCCAAGCAAGACCTGTTACAATACCTGCCACTTCGGTTTGTTGAAACACCTCTTTTTCGAATACCGCTACGCCCAAGATACCTTCCACGTGCTCTTCCTTTACCTTACTAGGCACTTTTTCGCCAAGCACTACATTTTTGGCCACGTAACGGGCTACGGCTGCAATTTTTCGCTCTAGCCCGCGCACGCCCGACTCGCGGGTGTAGCCTTCCACGATTTTTCGCAACGCAGCCGCGTCGAAGGTTAACTGCCGCGCCTTCAGGCCGTGCTCCTTGCGCTGCTTGGGCACAAGATGCTTCTGAGCGATTTCGAGTTTTTCTTCTAGCGAGTATCCTGTAATCTCGATGATTTCCATGCGGTCGAGCAGGGCGGGGTGCAGCGTATCCAACGAGTTTGCTGTGGCAATGAAAAGCACCTTAGATAGGTCGTATTCTATCTCCAAATAGTTATCGCCAAACGCGTTGTTTTGCTCAGGGTCGAGCACTTCGAGCAAGGCCGAGGCAGGGTCTCCCCGAAAGTCGGAGTTAATCTTATCTATCTCATCGAGAATAAAAACGGGGTTAGAAGACTCTGCCTTTTTGATGTTTTGCAAAATTCTGCCCGGCATAGCCCCCACGTACGTTTTGCGATGTCCGCGAATTTCGGCTTCATCGCGCAACCCGCCCAACGACATGCGCACGTACTTGCGCCCGAGCGCTTCGGCTACGGACTTACCGAGCGATGTTTTTCCTACGCCCGGAGGACCGTACAAGCATAAAATTGGCCCTTTTAGGTCGTTTTTGAGCTTTAGTACGGCAAGGTATTCGATAATGCGCTCTTTTACTTTTTCTAGCCCGTAGTGCTCTTTATCGAGGATGACTTGCGCCTGTTTTAGGTCAAAGTTGTCTTCTGTAACCTTGCCCCACGGCAGGTCGAGCACAAACTCGCAGTAATTTATCAATACGGGATAATCGGCAGAGGCTGGGTTGAGCAGCTGCAGTTTTTTGAGTTCTTTTTGAATGTGCGCACTTACTTTAGGTGGCAAGGTAAGTTTGCTTGCCTTTAGCCGCAAACTTTCAACCTCTTGGTCGGTACCTTCCATGCCCAACTCGTCTTGCAACACCTTCATTTGCTGGCGCAGAAAGTAATCGCGCTGCTGTTGGTCAATATCAGAATGCGCCTTGTTGTGAATTTCTTGTTTTATTTCTAGGAGTTGGATTTCGCGCAGCATCAAACCAAGCAGGCGGGTAGCTTGCTCGCGGGCATCGGTCAGCTCTAAGAGTTCTTGCTTTTCGCTCACGTCGGCGTTGATATTGGACGACAAGAAATGAATCAGAAACGTAGGGCTTTCGATACTTTCTACGGCAAACTGAGCCTCTTGGGGGATTTCCGGATTAAGGCGGACAATCTTTGCGGCAGCCTCCTTTAAGGAGTCCATGACAGCGCGCACTTCTTTACTTTCGCGGCGGGTGAACGTATCGGAAAGAAAGCGCACTTGCCCTACAAGGTACGGCTCCTCGCCTAGCACTTCTTCGATAACAAATTTGCGCTTGCCCTGTATAATAATCGTAGTGTTGCCGTCGGGCAGTACAAGTAACTTGAGTATCTTGGCTACTGTACCCACTTGGAACAAGTCTGCGGCAGTAGGGTCTTCGTTATGCGCATTGCGTTGCGTTACTACGCCGATTGTTTTATCGGTTCGGTGCGCTTTTTTGATAAGTTTTACAGATTTTTTGCGCCCAACAGTGATAGGAATCACTACGCCGGGGAACAGCACGGTGTTTCGTATAGGCAATAAGGGCAACTGCATCTCTTCCCGTCCGTCAAACTCGTCGTCTTCGTCTTCTTGAAGAGGCATAATAGGGGCAAGCTGGTCAGCTTCAAAGTCGGACATATCGTTTAGTTTTATCAAAGCTATTGGGTTGGTTTATATCTTACACAATCGTTGTATAACCTTTAGAAGGCAATAGAAGTTTTAAGAACGATAAACAGTCGGCTGATTCTTATGCTGAAACTATTACTTTTGCGAAGATTTCTATGTTCACACGCCGCTTTCCCAAAAGAACGCGAAAGCATCGAACTGTTGCACCAAATCAGACAGGCTTTATCGGGTAGGCTTTTCTGGTAGTAACTGCGTATCTTCGGGAATCCTTGCACTATTTTCAGCACTCTGTAAGCTTTCTGTTAGCATCTGTATCTTACAAACGAACCGGCAAGATAATCCAGAAAAGTATTTCCTCGCACAGAATAGGCTAAGAAATTGCGGAGAAAAGTATGCACGCCTTTTGTAAAATGTATGTTTTCGCAAAGCGTTTATGGGCTAAGGAGATTTTTTGGGGCGCACGTACTATTAAGAGTTTTTAACAGTTTGGGGAAAAGCATGGGACAATATAGGCTTTTGGTGTGGGTAAAGTGCATAGCACTTAGCTGCCTTTTATGGGGGATAGCCACGCAAGCATTTGCCCAAGAACCAAAAAAGAGCAGGAAAAACGAACAAGGCGACCGATACGACAAAGGACTTATTATCCAAGACTTTATCCCCAACGACACCACCTCTGTCTTGCAAAAGCCGGGCATAGACTTTCCCAACATCAATGTAGTTCCGTTTTACTATCAACCCGCCCTGCTTGCCCAAATCCAACGCTACGAAATGAACAAGCAATGGCAGCCTATGTTCGAGGTGCTGTATCGGTATGTAAGCAATTTTGGGATAGATAACTTTAAAGATATGCGCCTTGTCTGGAAATTGGCTGGCCTTTCCGAATACTTAGGCAAAGAACAACTTACCCGCGATTTGTACCGACTCATCCTCAAACACCACCGAGGCGACTTAAAACAGGCGCTCGCCTATTACGACTCGCTCACACAATTCGATAAAGATGTATATGCCGACCTGAACTACTATTTCTACATGGCCGAACGACGCAGGGCCGTAGATACACTCCTCCCTCCGCAAGACGTACTGCTCAACATGGGCGACCTTGTTAATTCAGACTTCGACGACTACGCCGTTACAATTACCGGAAAAAAAGATGACATCATTTATTTTTCTTCGAAACGCAACCGCACGGCAGCTAACGACCTAATGTTTTCGAGTCCGGGAAACCCGCGCTCTCCGTACAACGAAGACTTGTTCATCTCGCAAAAAGATGAATACGGCGAGTGGGGCGAGGCCAAGCCTCTCAATGCCCTAAACTCCCCCTACAACGAAGGCTCGCCTTGCCTCAGCCCCGACGGCACAACCTTAATTTTTGTGCGCTGCAATAACCCGGAAAGCTACGGCGACTGCGACCTATACAGCAGTCAGCGCATTGAAGGCGACCGCTGGAGCCGCGCCGTCAACATGGGCGCAGAAATTAACAGCCCCGCGTGGGACTCGCACCCTGCCTTCTCTATTACCGGCGACACGCTTTACTTTGCCTCGGCACGCGCAGGGGGCTTTGGCGGCACCGATATTTACTACACCGTACGCAAAAAAGACGGTAGCTGGCTTCAGCCTCTAAATCTTGGCCCTATCGTCAATACACGGGGCAAGGAGGTTAGCCCGTTCCCCCATCCCAAGTTCGACCTGCTCTATTTCAGTTCCGATAACCACGTGGTTAATTTCGGGGGCTTCGATATTTTCAAAAGTTTCAATATCAACGGAAAATGGAGCGAACCCAAAAACGTCGGGCCGCTCGTAAACGGCGAGGGCGACGAGATTTACTTTTCGATTGACAGCCAATCGAAATGGCTCTTTTACGCCAAATCGGTGGAAGATAACGGGAAAAACCTCGACCTCCACTCTTTCCCGCTGCCGATGGAAGCCAAGCCTAATAACATTGTACGATTTAGCGGAATGGTCGTCGAACCCGTAACTGGCGAGGTATTTCAAGGTATCGTTACGGTGGTAGATATGACCGAAGGCACCGAAATTGCTCCCAAACATATCCGCGACGACGGCTCGTTTGAGTTCGACCTTATTAAGGGCAGGGAATATTTAGTAATTATTGAAGGAGATAACTTCTTCAATATCAGTGAATTGTTTTATGTAAATGGCGATATGCAGGTAACCTTCGATGCAATTCCGGTGAAAAATATCGTCTTTAATTCGATTGACTTTGAGTCGGGCAGTAGCGAGTTGCTTCCTGATATGGAAAACAACTTACACCTCGTGATTGACTTTCTGAGCAATCACCCCGGCTACAACGTCCGCGTACTCGGGCATACCGACTCCGACGGCGACCCTAAAATGAACTTAAAACTTTCCCAAGACCGCGCCGACGCTATCAAACGTTACATTATTTCGTACGGAAACTTTGCCAAAGACCGCGTAGAGGCTGTAGGAAAAGGCTCGTCCGAACCAATTATTTTGGAGCAAAAAAGCGAAAAAGACAAGAAAATTAACCGCAGGGTGGAGTTCAACATTTTCCCCAACGGACAAAAGGCCGAAAGCGACTTTTAACGTTGGCCGTGTGCCAACAGCAAACGGGCTACCTGCAAACGGCTTTGTTCCTGTTTTTTTTACGAACTTGCCCGCCTCATCCTCCGCTTGATGAGCGCCTTGCGAATATCGTCGGGGTCGCCTTTCGGAATAGCAGCAATTAGCTTTTTGGTATATTCCTTTTGCGGTTTTGCGTAGATGTCCTCTGCGAAGGCTACCTCCTCGATTTTTCCCTTGTTCATCACCATGATACGGTCGGAAATGAATTTGACCACCGCCAAGTCGTGCGAGATAAACACGTAGGTAAAGTTGTACTTTTCTTTGAGCGTATTGAGCAGGTTGAGCACCTGCGCCTGTATGGAAACGTCGAGGGCAGACACAGACTCGTCGCAGATGATAAACTTAGGCTTGAGTGCCAAGGTGCGGGCAATGCAAATGCGCTGCCGTTGGCCGCCGGAAAACTCGTGCGGATAGCGGTGGAAGTGCTCGCTGCTGAGTTCCACCTGCTCAAGCAATTCGATAGCCCGTTCTTTCCGCTCGGCATTGTTGGCCAGCACTTTGTGCACGCGCATAGGCTCCATGATGGCCTCACCGATGCTAATGCGCGGGTTGAGCGAGGCATAAGGGTCTTGAAAAATAATTTGCATGTTTTTGCGCAACTGCCGCAACTCGTTGGGCGGAATTTTGGTAATGTCGCGCCCCTCGAAGAAAATAGAACCCCCACACGGCTCGACCAAGCGCAGCAGGCAACGGGCTAAGGTGGACTTTCCGCAGCCCGACTCGCCCACAAGGCCCAGCGTTTCGCCCGGATAGATAGATACCGACACGTCGTCCACGGCAGTGAAGTACTCTTCTACCTTGCCAAACCATGTTTTTTTGGCAGGGAAACGCACCTTCAAATTTTCTATTCGCAGGATAGGCTCTTGGGCAATCAGTAGTTCGTGGCGCGCGCGCATTTCCTCTTCAGGCTGTACATTCATCATTATCGCCTCCCCTACCGAGTTATACTTAGCATCTGAATTGCCGGAGGCAAGCCCCTGCTGCCCCTGCGAAGGTTGCACAAAGTCGCTTACAACAGGTAGTTGCTTGAGTTTCAGGTCGAGGCGTGGGCGGCAGGCGAGCAACCCTTTGGTATAAGGCTGTCGGGGGTTTGAAAAAATATCCCATACGCTGCTTTGCTCTTCAATCTTTCCCTTATACATAACCATAATGCGGTCGGCTATTTCGGCGACTACGCCTAGGTCGTGGGTGATGAAGATAATCGAGGTATCGCGCTCGCTACGCAGGCGCTGAAGTAACTCGAGCACATGCGCCTGTACGGTAACATCGAGGGCGGTAGTGGGTTCGTCGGCCAATAGGATGGTAGGCTTGCAAGCGAGTGCCATGGCAATCATGACGCGCTGTTTCTGGCCACCGGAAATTTCGTGCGGATACGCCTTAAAGATACGCGCCGGGCGCGGGAGTTGCACCTGTTCAAACAGTTCGAGCGTGCGCCGCTTGGCCTCGCGTACGCTCACGCGTTCGTGGAGCAGGATGGTTTCTAAGACCTGATTTCCGCAACTGAACACTGGGTTTAACGACGACATGGGGTCTTGAAAAATCATAGAAATTTCACCACCGCGCAACTCGCGCCATTGCCGAGGGGTCAGGGTAAGCAGGTTTACTTTGCCGTAGGTCTTGGAATAAAACCACAACTCTCCCGACACGCGGCCGGCGGCAGGTAGCAGCCCCATCAAGGAAAGAATTGTGAGCGTTTTGCCCGAACCCGACTCTCCCACAATGCCGAGGGTCTCGCCCTTGTGTAACTTAAAGCTAATGTTGTCCACAGCCGACAGTTGCGAAGCCCCCTGCCCAAAAAGTACGGAGAGGTCTTTCGCTTCAAAAATAACAGGTGCGTCGTTTTGTTCTTTAAAATGCATAGCGGGCGGTAAATTCTACACAAAACCTACATACAGACGGGCTAAATGTACGACAAATTTTACGCATCTACCCAAAAATAAACGGAAAATTATGCGTTACCTACCCATAGATAAGCAGCCGACCTAAAAAACTATCCTCTAACCTTCCCCTACGATACAATAATATCACACGGAAAAATATATCTTTACGAGTCATTTACAGATACGTATTTTCTTTCTGCTATCCGTACACCCTGTATAGCGCAGTGTTAACCAACTTTTTATGAAAACAACTCTCAAATCGCTCTGCTACGCCCTTTTACTGAGTGCCTCGTGCGTATCGTTCTCTTTCGCACAGGAACTGAGCAATTATACGGCAACAGGGCGCGGCGGGGTGGCAACTACCTTCGCGACCGACTACCAAGCTACTTCTATCAATCCGGCCAACTTGGGCATAAAAAAGAGCTTTCGCGACCCTAACTATACGCTCGGTCTGTTCGATTTCAACACGACTATCTTCGCCGAAGCCCTCACACGGCGCGAGCTGCTCAATGCCGCCTTTCGCGCCTCCAATCCGCGCTTTAACTTTCAGAACTTCGACCAAAAAGCGCAGGCCGCCGAAAATATGGCCAATACAAACGTGGCACTCAACGTAGATGCGCTCATCTTAGGGGCGAGTGCATGTTTCAAAGGAGGGCATAACCTTGCCTTTGCCGTGCGCGACCGCATTCAATTTTTTGCGCGGATTAACCAGAATACGGCAGAAATTGCCTTTTTAGGCTATAATGCCGGCTACTTCCCCGAACTGCTGCTGTCCAACGGGCAGGTAGTACCCAACCCGCGCAACCCGCGCAATGCAGGCAGTTCGCTTTCCGAGACGCAGCAACAGCAAGTAGTACTCGGAGGTTTTCTCAATAACCCCGATAGTGCCGAAATTTACTCGCGCATTATGGAAGGCTCGCGGATTTCGAGTTCGTGGTATCGGGAGTATAACCTCAGCTACGGTCGGCAGTTGTTCGACTCCTACAACTTCTCGCTGTTTGTGGGTGGGGGCGCAAAACTAATTCGCGGCTTTATGCTGATAGACGTAGCGGCACAAAATGGCACACTTAACCCCTCGGTAATATCTATTTCCCCCACTTTCGGGGTGGACTTCGGCGAAGGCGACGGCAGCACACCGCAAAGCCCCAGTTTTCGCCCACCGCAAGATGCCTCTACCTTTCGCAAGGTGTTGTTCCCAAGTGCAGTAGGAGGCGGCTTTGGGTTTGATATTGGCCTCACCGCTATTGTAAAGCAAAACCTCTACATTGGCGCAGCACTGACCAACCTAGGCACAATTCGGTGGGATGGCAACGTCTATGAGGTGAACGACGGGCGGCTCGTCAACTTTGCCGGAGCCGGGCTAGATAACTACAACCTCTTGGCGGTCAACCAAGGAGCATTTCAATTTGCCGGCGACCAGTCGCCGCTCAGCTGGCAAGGCACCGACGAAATTCGGGAAAGCCTGCCAAGTACAGCACGTGTGGGGGTGAGTTATGAGTTTTTTCGCACGTTTCACGTAGGCATTGACGTAGTTGCACCGCTCAACAAAGTAGCCGGAAATATGGAGCAAACACTCGTAGCGATTGGCGGCGATTTTCGCCCCAGTAAAATCTTTAGAATCTCGACGGGTATCAACTTTGGAGGTAATAATGGCGGCGCTGTAAACTTTCCCGTTGGAGTTACCTACATCTCGCAGCGCGGATTCTACGAAGCGGGCATCGCCACACGCGACCTAACGACTTACTTTGCCAACATTGGCGACGGAAGCACACTCTCATTTGCGCTTGGTTTTTTCCGATTAAAGTTGTAGATTTCTGAAATATTTTTCCGAAAAATCGTTTTGGACGTGTATCAAGGCACTTAAAAAGCGAATGCTTCAAAAAACAATACATAAAGAAGGATGCAATAGGGTCATTTAGCAAAAATTTAAGTAGATTGCCCCAAAGAAATAATTGCCTTCCTCTGCATGAAAATGAAAAAAGTATGAAGAAGTTCTTGTCTGTACCCAACGTAGCTCAATGGTTCGCGCTCATTTTCTTGAGTGGTGCCGTGCTTGTTGTGTCCGACGTGAACGCCCACTCCATGCCGGTAGCTGCTCTTTTTCAGAGCAATGTCGCACAGATAGACA
Organism: uncultured Roseobacteraceae bacterium; assembly: GCA_964444995.1. Classification (GTDB taxonomy): domain Bacteria; phylum Bacteroidota; class Bacteroidia; order Cytophagales; family Flammeovirgaceae; genus CAYUJH01. The sequence continues at coordinate 10,713 of CAYUJH010000014.1, forward strand.
AACTCATCGAAGAATCGCTCGAACTGGTCAATGCCGGCAAGCTAGACGAAGGACTAGCCAAGGCGCAAAAAGCGTTCAAACTCGCCGAGGAGAGCAACTATAAAAAAGGTATCGTAAAGGCCGGTATTGCTATTGGTACGGTCTATCGAGTAAAACGAAAATTCCCCGAAGCACTCGACCTCTACCTAAAAGCAGACCAGCTAGCCTCCACACTCAACGATAAAACCCTTTCTTTCTACGTGTACCGAGAAATGGCCGGCCTGTACCAAGATTGGAACGTATTGGAGAAAGCCATCGAAAATTACCTATTGGCACTCCCCTTGGGCAAAGAACTCGACAAGTCGGCCTACCTCAAAACGCTCCAAGTAGTGGCATCTTTGTACCAACAAACAGGCGACCGCGACAACACAATCAAGTACTTTGGCCAACTTGCCGAAATCTACCGAAAAGACAATGAGTACGCCAGCTTGGTGAGCACCCTCGGCAAAATGTCGAGCGTATATCTGAAAGAAGCCAACTACGACGAAGCACTCAAACTCAATCTCGAAATCCTGCAAATCAAAGAGCAACAAGGCGACGAAAGCAGTGTATCCAAACAGCTCAACGAGTTGGGCTACATACAGCGGCAACTCAATAAAGATGCCGAAGCACTTCGCTACTTCACCGAAGCACTCCGCATACAGCGCAAACTCGGCAGACCCGACATAGAAAACACATCGCTCATTATCAACATGGCCGTTATCAACCAACGGCAGCGAAATTTTGACGAAGCTATACGCCTTTATAAAGAAGCCCAGAACACCTTTTTTGCTGCAAGCCGCTACGAAGATGCCGCCAATATGCACATCTACCTAGCAGCGACCTACTACGGCATTAACGACTTAAACAGTGCCGCCAAAGAAGCCGAAAATGCGGTAAAGTACGCCGAGCCAGCCCAAAACTACGCGCTACTCGAAAAAGCATACAGCCGCCTTTCGCAGATATACGAACGGCAAGGAAACACCCGAAAAGCCCTAGCGGTGTATAAAAGCTACATGCAGGTAAAAGAGAATATCTACGAGCAAGAAAAAGACCGACTTAGCCAGGTAACCGCCAGTCAGCTAGATGCCGAAAAGCAAGAAAAGCGTCTCAAACTCCTTATCGTAGATCAAGAACTCAAAAACGTAGAGGTAGAAAAACTAGAGGTAGAAAAACAAAAACAAGCGCAAGACCTTGCCCTAAAAGAGCAACAACTCGCCCTACTCAAGCAGCAGCAAGACCTGCAAGAGGCTAACCTAAAAACCGAGCAACTTGAGAAGCAACGCGTGGCACAAGCCCTCCGCCTTGCCGAAGAGGAACTCCTTTCGGAAAAGCGCAATCAGGAAATTGCCGAGCTGCAACGCGAGCAAGAACTACGCGACCTTGTGCTCAAGCAGAAAGAGCTAGAAGAAAAAGAACAAGAAAAAGCTATCCGCCTACTCGAAAGCGAAACCAAGTTGCTCATGCAAGAAAGTGAGCTACAGCGCGTTCGGCTCGAAGAGGAAGAAAAACTTCGCTATTACGGTATTGGCCTGATAGGTCTGTTCGTGGCGGTGCTCGTCCTGATTATCGTAGGCTACATGGGTAAACAGCGCGCCAATGCTCGCCTTGCCCAACAAAACGTCGAAATCACCGAGCAGAAAAAAGAAATTGAGGCTACGGCCAGCAAACTCGAACTAGCTAATAAAGCCGTTGCTCTACAAAAAGAAGAACTGGAGTTTAAAAACCTTCGTCTTACCGATAGTATTGTATATGCAAAGCGCATACAGAGTGCTATCCTACCCGTCGCCGAGAATATCAACCGAGGCTTTGCCGATCATTTCGTAATTTTCTACCCCAAAGACGTGGTTTCGGGCGACTTTTATTGGTTTACTCATCTGGATAGCAAGCTGTTTTTTGCCGTAGTGGACTGTACGGGGCACGGTGTGCCCGGCGCATTCATGTCCATGATTGGCAACACACTGCTCAACCAAATTGTAAAAGAGCAGCGCATCTACGAGCCGCACCGCATCTTGGAAACCCTCCACTACAGCGTCCGCGAGTCGCTAAAGCAAAGAAGCTCCGAAAACGTCGATGGTATGGACGTAGGCATTTGCTGCGTAGAGCAATGGGAAGACGGTGTAATAAGTATGCAGTTTAGCGGCGCAAAGATACCCCTCGTGTACGTACACAACGAAGAAGTGCACCTCATTGCCGCAGACAGGAAGTCAATTGGCGGGTGGCAAAAAGAAAAAACGCATGAGTTTACTCCTCATTCCTTCAAAGTGGAAGAAGGCGACATGATTTACCTAGCCACCGACGGCGTAAGCGATGTAGCCAACAAACATCGCAAGCGCCTTGGTCGAAAAAAATTCCTTCAGTTTGTAGAAGGAAACTATCAGCAACCGCTGACCGAGCAAAAGGCAAAACTTGAAAAATTACTCGCAGACTACCAGATTGATGCCGACCAACGCGACGACATTACCTGCGTAGGTCTTAAAATTTAACCCTTTTTTACTATGAGTGAAATTATCAACTTGTTCGACTATTATTCTTTTTCCAACAGCAAGGGGGTACTACTTTCCTATAAAGGCCCTGTAACAGAGGTGATTATGGCAGAAATCAGCCGCGATATTCGCGATAAGCTGTCTAGTAATCCCTCTGCAAGCAGAAAGCTATTTGCCGTCTTCATGGAACTTGCGCAAAATATCTTATTCTACTCTGCCGAGCGCATTACGTTCGCTAACCGAAACGATAGTGTAGGCATATTACTCATCACAGAAAACGAAAACGACTATACGTTTTCTTGCGGAAACTTAGTAGAAAACAAACAACTAGAAGAACTCCTAGAGAGTTGCGATGCTATTAACACCCTCGACCGCGAAGACCTACGAAAATTCAAACGCGAGGTGCGTTCGCGGCCCGTACAAGACGAGCGCAGCCGTGGCGCAGGCATAGGGCTAATTCACGTCGCACTTACTTCGCGGCATCCGTTGCAAGTGGAGCATCGCAAGCTCAACGAGCGGCACTCATTTTTTGCCCTCTCCGTACGGGTGAGCAAAGAATAAAAAAGTAGCGCCACCAAAAAAAAGATATGCGCAGCCCTCACGTATGATACTGCTGTTTGTAGGTATTCACCTAGAAGGCATACGTTACACGCGCTTATTGTGCGACCGCTCGGATAAAGCTGTCGTTAATTTTTATCAGGCGAGTAGGGGCAAACAAGCTACTGTCGGGTAGCATTTGCAACTGCCGCGCCAACTCACGGATTTTAGCTGGCTTTTCTCGCTTTGCATCGCTCACCCCCACTCTCAGTATTTTATTGAATAGCAGAATGCCTTGGCACTGTTCCTTGCCTACCGTACGCACTTGCCGCTGTATGCTACTGCTGATTTGCTTGAAAAGCCCCATATCCTGCATACACACGTACTGCAGCGCCAGCAGTGATTTGATTTCCAGCGAGGCAATTGGGTATTTTTTCAGCGAAGTGCGGTTTAGCAACACGTTGAGTCGGCGGGCAGCCTCGTCGAACTTACCCGCGTAATAGCAAAGGAGCATTTTGTAGGTTGCATAGTACACATAGCGCTCCGTACTTTGTCTGAATAGCTCATCTTCCGAAAAGTACATATCCTCGTCGGTTTCGTATAGCGTGCCTATGTCGCCTCGTCTCAAGTGCCGTTGCAGTTTTAAATACAAAAAGTAGGACGAAAACGCGTACTGCGAAAAGTTCAGGATAAGTGTGCTTACATGTTCGTTGACCTCCTCGAAGTAGTTTTCTGCCTTCTGATGCAGCTGATAGCGCGTGTAGTACTTGAATTTCAGGAATGTAAATACTTTTCCGAGGTGGAAGTAAATGCTATCGGAAGGATACTGCTCAAATATTTCTCCTACGCGCTGCAAGGCATCCTCTATCGGGGGTCTGTTGGCATACTCTTCTTCGTTGCCCTCTTCCACCATAAGGCGGTGAGGGATGCTAAGGCACTGCAAATAGACAAACAAACGGTGCGAAGGATGTAGGCTACAAATTTCCGTCATGCGGTCGGCAGTCATGCAGAGGTACTCCCTATCTTCCTCACTCGCCGAAAGCGAATAGGTTTCGAGGCGTTGAAAGTACTTGGCCAGTACCTCCTCGGCTTCGTGGAGGTTAAGCGTATAGGCTACGCTCTGGTTATAGCGTTGTGAATATTCGTAATGTTCGGGCGTATCCACATACAACTTGCGGAGCGACTTATAGACCACGATGAGTTCGTGCAGGAGGTCGTACTCTTGTAACTCCTTTTCAAGTTTTTTAAGCGTAGCGATAGCTATCGCTGGCTTTTTGGTAAAAAG
>CAYUJH010000015.1:0-14998 GCA_964444995.1 uncultured Roseobacteraceae bacterium
GCGTTTTACTTTGCCGTAATGGGAAGTTTTACTATATTTACACGTATTAAAAAATCAGCTCGGCTACCTACCCTCATTTTTTTTCTGTACGATAGTTTTTTTGTATGCCCGACTTTTCCGAGTTTTCTGCCCCCCTGCCTCCCAACGAGGCGGATAGATTAAAGACACTGCACAGCTACGACTTGCTCGATACGCCACCCGAACCACAGTTCGACCGTCTCACGCAATTGGCGGCTTCGATTTGCGGAACGCCCATCGCGCTTATGAGCCTGCTCGACGAAACAAGGCAGTGGTTCAAATCGAAAGTGGGGATAGATGTGGAGCACATGCCGCGTAATATTTCTTTCTGCCAATATGCCTTGCCCGATACGCGCCTGCTAGAGGTAGAAGATGCTACGAAAGATGCCCGCTTTGTAGCTAACCCGCTTGTAACAGCCGACCCTCATATACGCTTCTATGCCGGCCAGCCGCTCATTATGCCCAACGGACACGTACTCGGCACGCTCTGCGTGATAGACCGCGTGCCCAGAACGCTCACCGAGAGCCAAAGAGAATCGCTCCGCTTGCTAGCCGAGGAGCTGGTCTATAACATCCTCGCGCGCCAAGAACATAGGGCACTGAAAGAGGCACAGCGGCACGTAGAGCAGCAAAAAAATGAACTTGAAGGCTTCTTTCAGACTTCCGTAGAGTTTCTTTGCACGGCAGATTTGCAGGGCAACTTTGTAAAAGTGAACAAGGCGTGGGAAGATTTTTTGGGGATTCCCGCCCAAAAACTAGCTGGGGAAAGTTTCTTGCAATTTGTACACCCTGAAGATATAACCGGTACCCTAGAAGCTACCGAACGGCTTGAAGAAGGCAAAAACGTGATTAATTTCACGAATCGTTATCGTGCCCCGTCGGGAGAGTACCGCTGGGTGGAGTGGCATGCTACCGCAAAAGATGGTCTTGTATATGCCGCAGCGCGCGATGTTAGTGGTAAAATCGCAGCCGAAAAACAGCTTCGCCAAAGTGAGCAGCACTCCCGCAGCTTACTCGATTTGCAAACGTGCTACGTAATACGCACCGACCTAGAGGGATGTTACACCTACGCAAACCAACGATTTTTGCAGACCTTCGACCTAGCACAAGAAGACATTGACGCTAGAAGGCTGTCGGTACTTAGCAGCAAGGTCAATGGTGCTATCGTAGCCGAAGACGTCCCAAAGTTAGAAAAAGCGACAGTAGCCTTGCTTGAAAGCCCCGGCCAACCTGTACAAGTGGATTTGCGCAAGCTGTTGCCCAACGGGCAAATAGCTTATATCCTATGGGATTTTTCCTGCGTGTTAAACACAGAGGGAAAGCCCCACGAAATTCAATGCGTAGGGATAGACTACACAGAGCGGTATCTTGCCGAGGAACAGTTAAAGCGCACGACTACCTTGCTCAACGATGCGCAGCGCATTGCCAAAATGGGTGCGTGGGAACTTGACCTTACCACCGGCCGAACTTTCTGGACTGACGAGGTCTATGCCATTCACGAAGTAGCGCGGGGTTTTGACCACAATAAGGTAAACGGCATTGAGTTTTACCACCCCGACGACCAACCGATTATCGCCCAAGCCATTGGCGCTACCATCGAGCAGCAAATTCCGTTCGATGTGAAGTGCCGTTTCATTACCGCTAAGCGCAACCACCACCGCTGGGTACGCGCTTCGGGCTATCCGGTCGTTTCGGAAGGGAAAGTAACCCACTTGATAGGCATGTTTCAGGACATTACGCAGGAAGTAGCCGATAAAGAAATGCTGCAACGCAACGAGGCTCAGTTCCGCTTCATCGCCGAGAACACCTCCGATGGCATTACGGTCATGGAACATGGCAAAATCACCTATCTCAGCAAAGTCTACGAGCGCATCATGGGCTATACCCTCGCCGAAGAACAAGTCCGCGACGAAGCCGCTATTTTTGAACTCGTACACCCCGACGATAGGGAATGGTTGCAACGCCATATAGCCGAGCAGTTGGCGAAGAAAAAAAACCATTTACAGTATGTTTATCGCATTCGGCATAAAGAGGGGTATTACCTATGGCGCGAAGACAAAGTAACTCTGCAGTACGATGAGCAGGGTGTGCCGATTAAACCTGTGATTATCGCCTCCGACATTACCCAGCGCAAGGAACAAGAACTTGCCCTTGCCGATAAAACCGAACGCCTCGATGCCATCATCAAAGGCACAAACGTAGGCACGTGGGAATGGAACGTGCAAACTGGCGAAACAATTTTCAACGCGCGTTGGGCGGAAATGATTGGCTATACCCTTGAAGAACTTTCGCCTATTTCCATAGAAACATGGATGCACTTTGCCCACCCCGACGACCTCGAAAAGAGCAGCGCACTTTTGCAACAGCATTTCAGCGGCGAGCTTGCCTACTACGAGTGCGAGTCGCGCATGAAGCACAAAGACGGGCACTGGATATGGGTGCTCGATACGGGCAAGGTGTTCTCTTGGACAACCGAAGACCAACCCCTCATGATGTACGGCACGCACCAAGATGTTTCGCGGCGGAAGTATACCGAGCAACAACTTCTCGAAAGCCGCCAAAAGCTCGAAAGCATCTTCAACGAGATGACCGATGTGGTCTATTCGCGTCGCTATCCCGACTTTAAAGTTACCTTTGTTACGCCCTCCGTCGAGCGGCTTTACGGGCATAGTGCCGAAGCTTGGAGCACTATGGATGGGGCGAGCCTCTGGCGCACATTCATTCACCCTGCCGATGCGGGAGTTCTTGCCAACATTCAGGCGCAGCTTGCTGAAAAAGAAATGTTTGAGCAAGATTACCGCATCGTTACAGCGAACAAAGAAGTCAAATGGCTACGGCACAAAGGGCGTGTGATTCAGAGCCAAGATGGCTCAAAACGCTTGGACGCGCATATCTCGGATATTACTTTCGTAAAACGTACCGAAAACATTTCCAAAGCTATTTCGTACGCCACTGCCGCCTTGCTTGAAAGTCCTGAAGCAGAAGTCGCCTTACGCACCTCGCTGGAATTGGTGGGCAAAAGCCTCGAAGCCGACCAATCGTTCTATTCATCCATACAATACACAGATTCGGGCGTTTTTTCTTCTCTCGAATTTGAATGTTATGCCGACGGACGACCTCCTGTGCGCAAAAACCCTGCGCTTCAGCACGTACCGGTTAGCTTCCTCGACGAGGCCGCCCAGCAGATATTGCAGGGAAAAGTGTATCAAAATCTTGTTTGCAACCTGCCACCCGACTCTCCGGCTCGGCCTATCTTTGAAGCTCAGGGAGTCAAGTCATTTATCCTATTTCCCATAGAGTTGCACGGTGCTGTGCGCAGTTTTATCGGTTTTGAAGACCTACACTACGAGAATACATGGTCAGCGCAAGAAGTGCGTCTTTTGTTGAGCTTCGCCGACAGCCTCGCAACGGCGATTGAACGCAACGAATTGGAAAACAGCTTACTAGAATCTAAGCAACACGCCGAAGAGGCTAGCCGCTCTAAATCGGAGTTTTTGGCCAACATGAGCCACGAAATCCGCACGCCGCTCAATAGCGTCATCGGTTTTTCCGAGTTGCTAATGCGCACCCAAATGAGCGACACGCAAAGCCAATACATCCACGCCATTCATCATTCGGGCAATGCCCTGCTCGACCTTGTTAACGACATCCTCGACTTTTCTAAAATAGAGGCGGGCAAAATGGAGTTATCTCCCGAAAAAACAGACCTCTGGCAACTTGTGGAACAAGTCGCCGAAATGGCAGCATTTAAAACAAGCCCAAAACAAGTAGAACTGCTCCTTAATATTTCGCCGCAAACGCCGCGCTTTGTGCAGCTCGATACGGTGCGCGTGCGGCAGATTCTCGTGAACCTACTGAGCAACGCCGTGAAATTCACCGAGCAGGGCGAGATTGAACTTCGCATTGCCCCCGCCGGTGCGATAGACAGACGCGGTCTGCAACCCTTGCGCTTTGCCATCCGCGATACCGGCATTGGCATTGCCCCCGAAAAACAACGCAAAATTTTTGAGGCTTTTGCTCAAGAAGACAGCTCTACCACGCGCAAATACGGCGGCACAGGGCTAGGCCTCACTATTTGCACCCAACTGCTCGCACTCATGGGCAGCCAACTCGAGCTAGAGAGCGAGCAGGGTGCAGGAAGCCTCTTCTTCTTTACCGTAAACGTGCCGATAGAAACGAACCCGCAGGCGGTTGTGTGGGAAAATACACGCGGCTTGAAACACCTTCTGGTGATAGAAGATAACCCCAACAACGCCAGAATTTTGCAGGATATGCTCGCCATAGAAGGCATTACAGCCGACCTAGCCACCGACGGCATCAGTGCCCTGCGGCTACTTAGCAAAAACCCCAGCGCATACGATGCCGCTATTTTAGATTACCACATGCCTTTTATGGATGGGCTAGCAGTTGCTGCGCAAATCCGCGAAAAGCTAAAGTTGCAGCCCGCCGAGCTGCCCATTTTGCTGCTCCACAGTGCTGCCCATGATACGGAAAGTATTACCCACGCCTGCGCGAAATGGCAGATAGACGTGCAGCGACGCAAACCGCTCGGTATTTTGCAACTCTTTGAGGCCTTGGGGCATTTGGGGAACGCGCAAATTACACCGCTTGCCCCCGACGAACAAGTTGCGTTAAACGATACGATACATGACCCTGTCCTCCTCATCGCCGACGATAACCCGATGAACAGGCTACTAGCCAGTAACATGGTAAAGCAGTTACTCCCTCGCGTGCAACTTGTAGAGGCCGAAGACGGGCAAGAGGCGTTGGAAAAGTATCTGCAAAACCGTCCGCATTTGGTGCTCATGGATGTGCAAATGCCCCGCATGAGTGGCTACGAAGCGGTGGCGCATATTCGCACACACGAAGAGCAGGTAAACACGGCACGTGTACCTGTGCTTGCCCTTACGGCAGGTACTAAGCAAGGAGAGCGCGAACGCTGCCTCGCCGCCGGTATGGACGACTACCTGAGCAAACCGATTGATATGGAACGCCTGCAAGAGGCGCTTACCGCTTGGCTGCCTAGCGAAATTCACGCCGCTGCTCCTGCCCAAACAACGCCTATAACCACCACGCCAGAAGACGAGGCGGTGGAGGGCAGAATGCACTTCAATCGTTCGTATTTAATCGAACAACTAGGAGGGGACGACGCACTCTTGGAAAAAGTACTAAACATGGCGCGAGAAGACGTGTTGGAGCAACAAGCGAACGAACTTGTAGAGCTACTCCGCAAGGGCGCGGACGAGAAATACATACGCGCCCAGGCGCACAAACTAAAAGGGAGTGGGTTGGGAGCAGGATTCGAGGTTTTAGGGTATCTTTCGGATAAGTTGGAGCACCTTGAACCCTACAAACCGGAAACGGTGCGCAGTTTGGTCGTGCAAATTCAACAAGAAGTCCAATATCTACGCAGGTTGCTAAACTCTAAAGGCTAACAGCGTAACGTCGTCTAGTTGTTTTTGGTCGCCTTTCCATGATTCAAACGCGTGCTCTAGTGCTTCTTTTTGCGTAGCGAGCGGAAGCGTACTGTGTCTTTCGAGCAAGGCCTGTAACTTTTTGGAGAGGAATTTTCGGTTGTGTGCCCCTCCGAATTGATCTTGGAAACCGTCGGTAAGCATGTAGTAAGTGGCATTGGGAGTAAGCGTAATCTCGGTAGAAGTAAAGGGTTTGTATTTGTGCGCATAGTATCCTCCAATAGGCCGCCGCTGACCTTGTAGTTTGACAATTCGTCCGTCGGTAGCGACGAGCAGGTGCTGGTTAGCGCCCGAAAAACGCAACTTGGGGGGGCCTAGCGTCTCGGTGTATGCAGCAGGGTACTGGTCTATGACACACACACTGATATCCATCCCATCGGAAAGGGTAATTTCTGAGGAGAGCGCCTCTTGGTCGTCGGCCTGTTGGCGCAGCATTTTTCGGAAGTGCTGGTCGAGGCTGTTCAAGATGTCGGCTGGGTCTGCATGTTCGCTGATAAAGATAGCTTTTTCAAGAGCTTCTATGCCAATAATGCTCAATAGCGCACCCGGCACGCCATGCCCCGTGCAGTCGCCCACAACGAGAATCAGCCGATATTTTGCACGAACTGCGTAGTAAAAATCACCGCTTACCACATCGCGCGGCAAGTACATAAGGGCATGTTCGGGCAACATTTCCCGAAGTTCAGCCTGCGAAGGCATCAATGCCCGCTGAATGCGGCTGGCATAGTTGATGCTATCGAGCAGGTTGGCATTTTTCTGGTCGGTAATCGCTTTCTGCTTTTCGAGCAACTCTTTGGCATATTGCAGCTCTTGGGTGCGTCGGGCAACTTTTTTCTCCAAGTCGGCATTGAACTCGCGGAGTTGCTCGTTTTGCTCGGCTAGCAGGCGGTCGCGTCGGTAGCTTTCAATGCCTCGTTCGAGGGTCATGGCAAGGTCTTTAGCTTCCCACGGTTTGGAGATATAACGATATAGGTTAGCGCGGTTGATAGCATTGGTAACCCCTGCCAAACTCGCTTCGCCCGTAAGCAGTATTTTGATGATGGAAGGGTACTGAGCGTGTATATCAGCGAGCAGTTCGTCGCCCTTCATTTGGGGCATTACGTAGTCGGAAAGGACAAGCACTACCTTGTGGCCTTTTTGCTCCAAAAAAGCAATTACCTCCATCGCCTCTTCCCCGCTTTCCGCTATTTCTATGGCAAACGCTCCTGCAAAATAGTCTTCTAACTCATGTTTTAAACTATCGAGTACAATCGTTTCGTCGTCCACGCAGAGAATTACCTCCTTGGCCATCCTGATATTATTTTATAGATTTCGAGCAGATTTGCTTGTTACGAAAGAGCTGACTTGATTTTTTGAACAAGTTCTTCGCGTTTCCACGGTTTGCTCATGAACGCATCCATTTTGGCATTTTTGAAGGCGTTGTCCACAGCCGATTTTTCTGCCTGCCCGGAGAGCATAATTTTAGCTATTTTAGGAAACTTACGATGAATTTTCACCATCAGTTCATCGCCGCGCATTTCGGGCATGAGCCAGTCGGAAATAATAAGTAGAGTATCCACACTACGAGATGCTAGGAAATCGATTAATTCGAGTGCTTCTTCGCCGCTCTCCGCCGTTTCTATAATAAATTCATTGCCAAAGGATTGCATAAGCTGCTCCTTTAAACTCTCTAGTACGATTGTTTCGTCGTCCACGCACAAAATTGCTTTTGTTTTCTTTGCCATAGAAGATATGCCGTGTTAATATAGTGAAATAGACAAGCAGATAGAGTGATTTTGTGGGGAAGGTACACAACGGCGCGAAATTTTGCAAATATGGCGCGTACTACAAGGCTTTTTACTCGGCGGGCAGCTCTACAAAAAACGTCGTTCCCACGCCTTCTTCTACCTCAAACCAAATTCTCCCGTCGTGTTTTTCTACAATTTTTTTGACGATGTCCAATCCTAACCCACTGCCTTCGCCGGCTTTTTTGGTCGTGAAGAAGGGGTTAAAAATTTTATCGCGAATGGCTTCGGGGATGCCGCCGCCTGTATCGGAAATGGCGACTAAGATATTTTCCGCACCTTGTTGAGTGCGTAGGGTGAGCGTGCCTTTCCCTTCCATGGCTTGCAAGGCATTGTGGATGATATTGGTCCAGACTTGCACCAGCTCGTCGGGGTAGCCCTGTATAATGGGCAGCTCGGAAAGTTCCTTTTTAACGTCTATGCCTTGCTTTATTTGGTTGTGGTACAATATGAGTGTGGTTTCTATACCCTCGTTGATGTCGGTCGGGTGGCGTTCGCCGGTGTGGTCTTGGCGCGAGAAGTTTTTCAGGGCAAAGATAATTTTCGAGGCGCGGTCGGTGGCAATTTGGATATTTTTATTGCTTCGCATCACACTAGAAAGGCGGTAGGCTGCGTCCACCATTTCCTGCGCCTTTGCCCCTGTAAGCAGAGGCAGATACGGAGTTGGGTCGCTAATGCCCATATCCACTAAGTTATCGGCCAAGGTTTCAGCGGTTTTTATGTGCTTTGCTTCGAGCGTATCGGTGAGTTGGTAGCGGAGTGCGCGCTTTTCGCGGGTGGAAAGCAGGCCAGTGTGCGTACTCGCCTGTTGGGTCATTTGGTTAAACAGCCCAATTTCTTCTGCCGAAAGGCTCGCCATGAATTGCGGCAAATTTGGCAGCACTTTTTCAAGTGCGCTAGCGGCGTTCCCCGCCGAAGAGCGTATCGCGCCGAGCGGGGTATTTATTTCGTGGGCAATGTTAGCCACTAGTTGCCCCAACGTCGCCATTTTTTCGGAATGGATTAACTGACTTTGCGCACTCTTCAACGCGTCGAGCGTCCTCTGAAGGTTATTTTTTTGCTCTTCCAAGAGGTCTTGGGTAGCTTGTAACTCTTCGAGGTTCTGTTTGAGTTCTTCTTCCGAAGACTGCAGTTCTTCGTTTTTGGCTTGTATTTCTTCTTCGTTGCGGGCGCGTAAAATGCTTGCTGAAAGGCTCGCTGCTAAGGATTGGAGAGTGGCTTGTTCTTCCTCGCTCATTTCTCGTTCGTGGGTACATTCGTCGAAGCCTAAGTAGCCAAAGAACACCTCTTCCACAAAGACCGGCAGCAAAAAGAGGGACTTAATGTGCTGCGCGGCCATCAGCTCTTTGAGCACTCCTTCGGGCACGGTAGAGAATATTTGTTGAAACGATTGACGGCTATTGAGCAGCGCGTAGGCTTCCGGAAAGGCTTCTAGCGGAATATTTTGCATTTCGGGGCTTGCTACTTGGCTGCTTACCCCTTCGAGGGTCCATTCGAGTTTTTGGCTGGTCAGCAATGTACCAGTTTCCGGGTCTTCGTGGTTTTCAAAGTAATACACACGCCCAAACTGAGTAGCTTCTCCTATGTAGGCGAGGCTTTTATCGAGCGCGGCCAGCCAATCTTGCTCCTGTACGAGCAGGGCATTGGCACGAGCAACCGCATTGAGTACGCGTCCTTTGTAAATTGCTCGTTCTTCGGCACGAATCAGGTTTTCCTGCGTGGCGCGCAGTTCCTCTAAATTCTGTCGCAGCTCTTCTTCGGAGGCTTGCAAGCGTTCGTTTTGCTGCTTTATCTCGTTTTCGCTTTCCCGAAGCTTCGCATTGCGCTCTTTTATCTGGGTCATTGCCTCGGTTAGCTCGTAGGTGCGTTGTTCTACCCGCTCTTCGAGCGTTCGGTTGTACTCGGCGAGTTTTTCGTTGGCTTCGCGGATTTTGACGAGCATATCGTTGAACGCCTGCGCGAGTGTGCCTATTTCGTTGCGTTCTTTGAGTACAATCGTTTGGTTGATTTCGCCTTTGCCTATGCGCTGCGTAAACTCGGTGAGTTGCACAATAGGGCGGCTGATAGAACGCGCCAGAGAGAGGGCTGCCAATGCCACAACGAGCAAGGTAAAAAATACAATGACAAATAAGATATTTTTGAGTTGCTCGATAGGCTCAAAAGCTTCTTGGGTATCAATTTTAACCACCAAGCCGCCCTGCAAACTTGGCAGGTAGTCCCACGAGGCCAGCACCTGCTGCCCACGGTAGTCGCGTGCAATGCCGCTGCCGCTTTTGCCCTGAATTGCCTGCTCGATGGCGTAGTCTTGTCCTGAGCCAATGCCTACCTTTTGCTCAAAGGCAGGAGCTTGTACGTTGCGAACCTCGGTTAAAAAGGTCGCCTGCTCGCCAAACTTGCCTACAAGCACCGTTTCGCCTGTTTCGCCCAAGCCGGTGTAGTCGTTTACCGCCGCATTGATTTCACGGCTGTTGATTTCGGCAATAAGCACGCCTAAGGCTTTGCCGCCATCTAGCACCGGGGCCGCCACAAAGGCCGAGGGCTGCGTGGCACCCGGATAGTAACCAAAATCCGAAAGCTCTACTTGCAAAATTGTATTCGCCCGCTCAAATACTTTGACAAGTTCGGTATCGCGGTATTGCTCGTTTTCCGAAAAAAACTGCCCTACCTGCTCGTTTCTTCGGCTAGTATAAAGTAGCCTGCCTTTGGGGCTTACCAAGAATACGTTTTCGTAGCCAAACGCTTCGCCATAGTAGCGCAAACTCTCTTCCGAAGCGCGGTGTGCCTGTGCGTAAGCCTCGTCTTGTGCGCTTTCTCCCTCTTGCTCGAAGGCTTGCCCATACGCGAGTACGGCTTTGCGCATTTCGGGCAACTTAGCCAGCACACCCACGTACGATTGTTTCTCGTTCAGATGCCGCTCTATGAGGTTTTTCTGACGCTCCGAGATAGCCCGCATGTTGTTGGTAATCTGCGCTGTAAGCGACTTTTCAGCACTAAAATAGGCTACATAGGTAAGCAGGATTTCGGCGGGAAACGCCACTAAAATAAACATGAACAGTAACTGCCGCGCTATTTTGGTGCTGCTAAAAAAGCGATTGAAAAGATTCATAAAGTGGGGAGTATCAAAGAAGATGTGTCCGTTTTGAGAGAAATAGTACGCGCACGATTTTCAATACATTCGCCGCGTACATTCCGTATAATGATAACGCTGGTTACGTACCAAGGTTTGCCCAGTTCTGTTTCCAACCCTCGTACAAGTTGTTCAAAAAAGTTTCCCATTCCGCTTCGGACTTGTAAACAGGATAGGGCACCGGCTTGATAGGTTTGCCCGAGGTCCAGACAATTTCAAACTGTCCGTCGGGGGTAATCTGCCCGATATTTACCGTCTTCCACGTGTGCTGATTTTGCTCGTCGATATAGACCAAGCCGCCGGGGGCATCGAACGAGGCTTTGCTCAAATGTTGTTTTACAGTTTTGGTATCGGGCGTAGTGGCTTTTTTTACCGCTTCTGCCCACAAATATACGCCAAAGTACCCGGCTTCGATGGGGTCATCGGTAACGGCTTCTTGCCCAAACCGTTCTTTCCATTTCCGTACAAATATCTGATTTTCATCTGTTTGTACACTTTGGAAGTAGTTCCAGCAGGCATAGTCGCCGGCCATGTTGGTTACGTCCATCGTCTTGAGTTCGGCCTCGGCAATCGAAAAGCTCATCGTCGGGATGCGGTCGGGGGTAATGCCTGCTGCCCGCAACGCTCTGAAAAACGCCTCGTTGCTATCGCCGTTAATCGTATTGAGAATCACATCGGGCTGCGTTTCAACTATCTTGGCAACGAGCGCCTCTACGTCTTTGCTGCCCAGCAGCACGTACTCTTCGCCTACAATTTCACCTTCCAAGCCCTCGACCATGCCTTTGATAATTTCGTTGGCAGAGCGCGGGAATACATAATCGGACCCCACTAAGAAAAAGCGTTTACCTTTGTTATCCAACGCCCATTTTACCGCCGGAATAATTTGCTGATTGGGTGCTGCGCCAGTATAAACAATGGCCGAACTTTGTTCGAGGCCTTCGTACTGCACCGGATAGAACAACAGGTGATCGTATTGCTCAAAAATAGGCTTTACCGTCCGCCGGCTTGCCGAAGTCCAGCAGCCAAATACCACCGAAACATTGGCCTTGTTTATCAGGCTATCGGCCAAGGCAGCAAAACGTCCCCAGTCGGAGGCACCGTCCACCACAATCGGTTCAATCTGCTTGCCCAATAGCCCACCCGAAGCGTTTATTTCTTCAATCGCCAGTAGGGTAGCGTTCTTTACATCGGTTTCCGAAATGGCCATCGTTCCGCTGAGGGAGTGCAATACCCCAACGCGTATGGTATCGGTCTGGGTGCGTTCTTGCGAAGGCTGGCAGGCAAAAAAGAAAAAAGGCGCATTGAATAGCAGAAACCAACGCAGCGTAAAGCGAAAAAAGGAGTGTATATTCATGGCAATATGCTAAAAGTCTTGTGAGTGTACAAAGATAGAAATTTTAAAAATAGATTGATTTTCAATAATTTACCGTAGCAGTTTTTTTAGAAAGTTGTACGAGATTTTCGCGATTGGTCCATCCAAAAGGACTCCCCTTTGATGTACACTGAAACGCATAAGATTTGCGAAATTTTGGTCTCATACATCATTCAAAATCAAGTAAATCAAATCATGCCAATCCTTCAATCAAGTGAATCGTGGTATATCTTGGGTAGAAAATTAAAAGAGCTACCCTTTTGCAGCAAACGGTGCATACTATTGAAAAATAAAGTACGTGAGTTGCAGGGTGATTTCGCCGGCTTGCACCGTTTGAGCCGTGCCCCCGGCCTGCAATGTACCCAGCCCGATGCGCTCGTACTGCAATTTTACGTGGCTGCCCAAATCGGCAAAGTAATAGCCCAGCCCTACGGCCAAACGCTCTTGGCTATTCAACGTGTTGAACTGCTCAATGTCGGAGGCAGTAGCCGTAGCCGAAAGAAGCAAATTAGTCGCCTGCACGTTGCCTTGCCCCGCCTGTGCGTCGAAACGTTGGGACTCGTATTTTACGTAGGGCTGTAGGCGCGGCTTCTTGAAATACACGCCAAATTCGGTATAAAGTACACCCTGCCGGGCAAGTAATTCATGAAAACTATACGGATTATTAAAATCTGTGCCCCCGTTCCAGTTCTGATAGCTTATCGTGCCGGTAAATACGGACTGCTCGCTGATAGGCCAGTTGGCAAATACCTCGGCGGCGTAGCTCGTGTAGGTGCTTTGCGTTTCTACGCCCCCACCTACGGAAAGTATTTTCTTTCCCGATAACTCCGTACCTACGTAGTATAAGAAAGTCTCCGATTCAAAAAAGTTGTAGTTTAGGCGTACTACGGTGCGCAAGGGGCTGTAGGGGTCGAAGATGCGGCCGCGAAACACGCCGGCGCGCCATTCTAACTTGCTATTGGCCAAAAACCCGCGCATGTTTACCCCAATATCGCGGCCGAAGTAGTTTTGCAGTGCCGAGGTTGCACCCGCCTCAAACAGGTTGTGCGCGTAGGTGTAGTAGCCAAAGTCTAGCCCCATCAGCGTTACGGGGCTTTGCAGTTGGTTGCGGCTAATGCCCACGAGTTGCATACCGGCAATCAGTTGCAATTTGTCTTCCACAAACCAATGTTCTACCTGCGCGTCGAGGATACGCGGGGCGACCTCTACCGTCTTTGTTTGCGCGGCATTGCCCGTAGAGCGCCCCGGCAGACTCGAAATCTCCGTCTGGGTGAAAAAACTTGTTTTCTTGCTAATAGCACCTCCCAACAAAATGCGCGAGCGATAGACGTACATTTCGCGGCTCCAGCGGTCGTCGGTGCGGCTTTCCGAACTGCGGAAATGCGTTTGCAAAAAGCCGCCTACGTTTACGTAGGGTTTAAATTCCTCTTCGTCGTTTTGCAGTTGGAAACGTGCGGCGCGTTTACCTACAGGGGCAAACATATTGAACACCGCACGCGTAGCAGGAGGCTGCGGCTTGAGACTATCCGTCTCGTGCCCATACGACGCTGCTACCGCTGGCATACGGCCCACTAGCCCAAGGGCCAAAAAGAGAAGACCATAAAAGAATATTTTACACATATTTTGTAAGCCAAATAGTGAAGAATAGGGTAAAAAATAATGGACAAGCTAGCACTTTTTTGTATTTTCTACTAATGAGGTGTTTATTTTTGACGACGAATTTTTAGTTTTTGGGTAACTCCACAAAAAACGTCGTCCCCACGCCTTCTTCTACCTCAAACCAAATTTTTCCGTCGTGTTTTTCAACGATTTTCTTTACAATATCTAGCCCTAAGCCGCTGCCTTCGCCGGCTTTTTTGGTGGTGAAGAAGGGATTGAAAACTTTATCGCGAATGGCTTCGGGGATGCCGCCGCCCGTATCGCCAATGGCGACTGATATGTATTCTTCGCTGTGTTGTGTGGCTAAAGTGAGTGTGCCTTTCCCCTCCATAGCTTGTAGCGCATTGTGGATAATGTTGGTCCAGACCTGCACTAGCTCATCGGGATAGCCTTGTATAACCGGTAGGTCGGCAAGCTCTTTTCTTACTTCTATGCCTTGTTTTATTTGGTTATGATACAACACAAGCGTAGTTTCTATGCCTTCGTTCACATCGGTTGCTTGGCGTTCGCCGCTTTGGTCGTGGCGCGAGAAGTTTTTGAGGGCGAAAATGATTTTTGAGGCGCGGTCGGTAGCAATTTGAATGTTTTTATTGCTTCGCATGATGCCGGAAAGCCGATAGGCGACCTCTATCGCCTCGCCGCTGTGCGCACTTGTAAGCAGCGTCTTGTGCGCTTCCAAGTTGTGTATGCCCATATCCACCAAATAATCGGCGAGCGTATCGGTAGCGGTGAGGCCTTGTGCTTCGAGCGCGTCGGCGAGTTGGTAGCGGAGTGCGCGCTTTTCGCGGGTGGAAAGCAGGTCTGTGTATTGGCTTGCCTGCTCTATAAGTTGATGAAATGCTTCTAGCTCCTCGGCGGAAAGACTTGCCAGAAATTGCGGGAGTTGCGGAAGTACTTTGGCCAGTGCGGTCGAGGCATTCCCCGCCGACGAGCGTATCGCCCCAAGCGGGGTGTTGATTTCGTGGGCGATGTTGGCAACTAACTGCCCCAGCGTAGCCATTTTTTCCGACTGCACTAACTGACTTTGCGTACTTTTCAGCGTTTCCATTTGTGCGGCAATTTGCTGGTGTGCTGCCTCAATTTCTTGGTGTTGCCGCTTGGTAATTTCTACGGTACTTTCCAGCTCCTCTTTTTGCGCCTGCAATGCCCCTCGCGAGGCGTGTAGCGCTATGTTTTGGCGTTTGAGTTCTTCTTCAGAAGTGAGTAGCCTTTGGTTTTGTTCCGAAATTTGCCGCGTTCGCTCGGCGATAAGCGCCTCTAACCGCTTTTTTTCTCGCTCTAGCCGGTGGGCTTTCACGCGCACACTGACCGCTATGAGCGAAACCACTGCGCCAATAAGCAGCAATCCTCCCCACCACGTAGCGTACCAAGGCGGAAAAATCTTAAATGTGTAGGCAATTGGCTCGCTCCATAGCTGCCCGGTTTGCTGTTGCGCCGATAGCTCGAAACGGTACGTGCCCGGGGCGAGGTTAGAAATAAATACCTCGTTGGTCTTGCTGCTGTGCCACAGTGTATCGGTGCCGCCCACCAGCCTGTAGCGGTACTGCACATAATTGCCCGGAAA
>CAYUJH010000016.1:0-4368 GCA_964444995.1 uncultured Roseobacteraceae bacterium
CGCGGCATCAAGATAGTGGCCCTGCCCAAGCCGTCGGATATTGAACGCGGGCAGTGGTATTTCCAACGCTACGTGAACGAATTGCCCGCACCGGGGCAGATTGTTTTTTTCGACCGAAGCTGGTACAATCGCGCTATAGTAGAACCGGTCATGGGATTTTGCGAACCCGTAGAGTATGAGCGTTTTATGAACCAAGTACAACCCTTCGAGCATATGCTCATCGAAGCGGGCATTATCCTGATAAAAATGTGGTTTTCGATAGATAAAAACGAGCAACGCAAACGCTTTGAAGAGCGCAAAACCAACCCGTTGAAGCAGTGGAAACTCAGCCCCGTGGACGAGAAAGCGCAAGACCTTTGGGACCGCTACGCATACTACAAAGACGAAATGTTTAAGCGCACAAACATGATGAGCAGCCCATGGATTATTATAGAGGCGAACAACAAGCAAAAAGCACGCTTAGAAAGTATTCGCTACGTACTCTCCCAAATACCGTACGTAGAAAAAGAGCACGCAAGCATTTCACTAGAACCAGACCCGCAGGTAGTCGTGCGATACTAAACAAGATGTTTTTTGTGTAACCTCAGAGGCTTAATACGATGAAAGAAGAGAAAGAAGTAGCATCTATCGAACAAATTACCCCACACATTGCCCCTCTAGTCGGCTGGGTATTTGTGGGCGTATTGGGCGTTGTAATGGGCATTTTAGGCTTCGTGCTGTTTGCCGAACAAACCGCCACATCGCCTGTGTGGGCCTACGGTCTGCTCCTTTTCGCAGCGGTAGTTGTAATATACTATGGCATAAAAGGCGTAATTCGCACCAACGCAAAGCACGTACAACACGCACGCGCCTATATCTTGAGCCATCCCAACGAGCAACTGGGCACATTTTCGCTCCCCCAACCGCTATGGATGCGCTACGTGGACGAGATGGCCTCTGCCGGCAAAATCGTCGGCATCGCCGTGGGCGTTATCCTTGCCCTTATCGTGGGCGCGGTGTACGCCTTCGAGAGCGAAGATTTCTGGGAAGACCTTCCTCAAGCACTTCTGCTTGTTGTGGGCGTAGGGGGGGGATTCTATGTACCCTACCGTTTTTTGTACCAACGTTACATCCGAAAGCTACGCCAAAAAGAGAACGTACACGTCGTATTTCACGAAAAAGCGATTCTAGTAGGAAATTTACTTATTTCGCTAGGGCTTTGGAGTAACACGCTCGTAGGCATACGCCGCGACGTAACAGAAGAATGTGCGTGGTTAATATTCAGCATACGCACCGAAACTGGCGAAGGCAATGTTACCAACGAAAAACGCATCCCCGTTCCGCCCGATGCGCTCGAAGTAGGCGACACGCTATTCCGTGCATATAGTAACGTAGTCCAACCGCTCGTATGACCGCACCATTCACCTTTGCACACGAGCTAAAAAGACTCTACCTGCTCATAGGTATCTCTACGCTTTTGCGCATATTTTGGGCAAGCGTTACCCCCTTCGGCAACGACGAGGTCTATTACTTCCTGTACGCCCTCTATCCCGACTGGAGCTATTTCGACCACCCTCCTATAGTGGGGCTGCTCGTTCGGCTCACGACGCTGAACCTCTGGCTAGATAGCGAAGTGTTTGTACGCTTGGGCGGCATCCTAGTTGCTGCACTTAACACCTACTTACTTTACGACCTCACACGACGAATAGCCTCGCATACCGCCGCATATACCGTGGCAGTGCTGTATAATGCCTGCCTTTACACCTCGCTCATCGCCGGGGTATTTATCCTGCCCGACTCACCGCAGGTGCTTTTCTGGGTGCTGGGCATACGGCAGTTGGTGTACTTGGCGCATCTACCCAAAGAAACCCAACTAGGCAAGGAAATAGTGTGGTTCGGGCTGTGGGTCGCGCTGGCGGTGCTTTGCAAGTACCACGGTGCATTTTTGGGCATCGGGCTGGCGACCTATATGGTGCTGTTTCGCAGAGCATGGCTGGCTTCGCCGTATCTGTATGCAGCGGCTGGCATCGCCCTGCTCGGTACGTTGCCCATCCTGTACTGGAACGCACAGCACGACTTTGTGAGCTTCGGCTTCCATACCGAGCGGATAGACGCACGCGGCACAACGTTTCAGCCCAAATACTTTTTTACCGAGCTGGCAGGGCAAATCCTGTATCAGAATCCCGTCGTCTATTTCTTAATAGTTGTAACGCTGATAGCGCGTATCAAACAAGGCGGCTGGCAAGCGTACGAAAAAGCCCTCCTTTCCACCGCACTGCCCCTTTGGTTGGTCTTCACGTCTTTCGCGCTGTTTCGCAAAACGCTGCCGCACTGGACTGGCCCTGCCTTTCTGCCGCTGCTCGTGCTTACGGGCATCGCCCTGGCGCAACAACCCCTGCCGCGCTTGCGGAAAAAACTTGTGGCGGCACTTGCCCTGCCCGTGCTGGGGCTGCCGCTAGCCTATCTGCTGCTGTTCTACGCGCCGGTGCAGCTTGGCAACGCCCAAGACCCCGACCGGCTCGGCAAACCCGACGAAGCCTTGGACCTGCTCGGCTGGCCGGAAACCTTGCGCTACTTTAAAGAGGTGCGCGAAGATGACCTGCAAAGCAGGCAAATGCTGCCCTCCGACCCCATGTTGAGCTACCGATGGTTTCCGGCAGCAAATATCGAATACTACGTCTGTAGGCCGTTGGGAATGAAAATGCTCGCCTACGGCGAACTCGAACGCATTCATTTATATCATTGGCTCAACAAAGCACGGGGCGAACTGCGCGTTGGGGAGTCGGCGTATTTCATAGACCTGAGCAATCATCATCAAAAACCAGAAGAACTCTTTTCCGGTTTGTTTGAACGCATCGAAGACGCTGGCACATTTCCCATTTACAGGGGCACGCGCCACGTTAAAAATATTCGCATCTACCGCCTTAAAAATAGGCTTTCGGAACATTAATGCTCCTTTTTTTGTAACCTAGCTGTGTAGCTAGCTGTATGCTGTTTTTTACCTCTCAGTTGCTCAGTATATGCTATTCTTTGCAGCGATTTTTCATCTATTTTTATCAAATATATCCGTGCTGTCATGAAATCCCCCCTCAATTTATACCCTCCTTTGGAAGAACGTTGGAACGTACTCACACACCTTGTAGGTTTTTTGTTGAGTGTTTTAGCGAGTATATTGCTCATTGCCCGCGCACTTGCGCACGGAGAAGTGGTGTACATCATCAGTTTTAGCGTATTCGGGGCGAGCCTTTCCATGCTGTACCTAGCCTCTACCACCTACCACGCCGCCAAGAGCGAAAAACAGCGGAGGCGGCTCAAAATCTTTGACCACATCGCCATTTATGTCCTCATCGCCGGTACATACACCCCCTTTTCGCTCATTACAATGCAGGGCACAGCAGGCTGGACCGTTTTTGGCGTTGCATGGGGGACAGCGTTAGTTGGCGGCATTCTCAAGCTATTCTTCGCCGGACGTTTCAAACTCCTTTCTACCCTGCTTTATATCGCGATGGGCTGGCTTGTGCTACTAGGCGTACAGCCTTTGGTGAGTCAACTGCCTACAGCCGGCCTGTATTGGGCACTCGGCGGGGGAATAGCCTACACCGTAGGTGCTATTTTTTACAGCATACAGCGCATACCGTTCAACCATGCCATTTTTCATGGCTGGGTATTAGTAGGTAGTTTTTGCCACTTCATTGCTGTTTATGTGTATGTGTAACATGGCTGCTCGAAGGAACTGCTCACGGCAGCGGCGCACTTCAAGGTGCTGAATTTGCATATACATCACGTATTTTCATAACGTATTTTCATTGTGTTGTTATAATGTAGTTTTTTTCCTTACCACAAAGAGGACGCTTCGCAGCTTTGCATGGGATAACATGTTGCTTATTCGCTATGCGCAATTTTAGCCTCTTACTTGGCGAATGTTCCCCAGAAAAATCCAATATTTTTGCTAGGAAAGCGGCCTACGTCTGTCCGCGCAAACTACCGTTCCTACTAACTAATCCTTTCAAAAAGTATAACACACTGAGTATGAAGAAGAAAATCACAATTAGCCTGACTACGCTTGTGCTTTTGGCCGCGGCGGCCTACGGAGCCTATTGGTACTATTTGAAGCCTATCGAGCGTATGCAGGCCATTTACCTTGTGCCCCAAGATGCCGTGTATATCATCGAGACGGACGAACCCCTCGAAAATTGGAAAGAAATCAGCGAGAGCAGCCCGTGGAAGCACTTACAAAAAAATGCCTACTTTGCCGAACTCACAGCCAACGCCAACTACCTAGATACGCTCATACAGAACAACCGACGGCTGTTTAACCTGATAGGCTCGCGGACGGTGCTCGTATCGGCGCACGTGTATAAAAAAGGCGACTACGACTTTTTGTACATT
>CAYUJH010000016.1:4378-7883 GCA_964444995.1 uncultured Roseobacteraceae bacterium
TTGTGGACTTGGAAAAAGCGAGCCAATTTGGGGGGCTGCAACGCTACCTCGAAAGTTTGGTGGGCGATAGCTACAAAGTTACCCGCCGGACGTACCTAGATACCGAAATTGTGGAACTCTACGACCCCCAAGCCCGCGAAACGCTCTATTTTTCGCTGATTCAGAACCTGCTGGTAGTTTCGTACCGGCACAACTTGGTGGAGGCGGCAATTGCGCAGCGCGACTTGCCCGTAATTGGGCGCAGTTTCTCGTTTATCGAGGTGAGCCGGCAGGTAAGCGACCGAGATATGTTTCGCCTGTACTTCCAATACGCTTACCTGAGCGACTACCTGCGCTGCTACATGGACAGCGACGACCCCTCGGCGCAGGCCTTGAGCGAGTGGCTAAACTTCACTGGGCTATCGTTCCAACTAGAGCGCGACGAGATTTTGCGCATGGAAGGCTATACTAACCTCAACGATTCTGTCAGCTCGTACCTACATGCGCTGTTTGAAGCCGACAACGGCAAGCGCGAAATCTTGAAGGTAAGTCCGCAGCGCACCGCATTTTATATGGGCTTGGGGTTCAAAAACTTTAGCACGTTTTACGAGCAGATACAAAAAGCAATGTCCGCCGACGAGGCCGCGTACAAAAGTTACCAAGAAAATGTGCAGAAACTCGAAAAGTTTCTCGATATCAGCCTCGAACAGCACTTTTTTAGCTGGATTGGCGACGAGTTGGCGTTCATCCAAACCCAACCGAGCAGTTTAGGGCGCGACAACGAGTTTGCCGTGGTGCTCAAAGCCAAACGCGCCAAATTTGCCGAAGAGGGCTTGGGCTTTATAGGCAACCAAATACGCAAAAAAACGCCGGTAAAGTTCAAGGAGGTCATGTATCGCGGCTATCCCATTCGCTTTCTGTCTATGAAAGGTTTCTTTCGGCTTATCTTAGGAAAGTTTTTCTCCAAACTCGAAAAACCTTACTATACCATCATCGACGATTTCGTGGTGTTTAGCAATCACCCGCAAACCATCAAAAATTTTATAGACGACTACGTGGAGAAAAACACACTGGCGCAGTCGGAGGATTTTGCGCGTTTTCAGTCGTATTTCGCCAAGCAGTCGAACGCGCTGATTTATATAAACATGCCGATTATGCACGCCAACTTGCGCCCGCTCGTAGATGCCGAAACGTGGGCGGGGATGAAGAAAAATGAGGAGTTTATCACCTGTTTTTCCGACATCGGCTTCCAACTTGTGCGCGATGGGGGGCAGTTTAAAACCCAGCTTACAGTGCGCTACCAAGACCCCGAACTAGCCGCACAGCGCAAACAAGGCAACGGCTCGCCCGCCCAACGCATTGGTCCTGAGCAAGTTACCCTCGACGACGTGCTGATAGATGCCGTAGAAGCGTTTCGGAGCATTTCGCCCGATAGCCTCTACCTCGACGAGATGATTTCCGCAGAGAGTATCGTGCTCGACGACCTCGACGCGAAAAAGTATCAAGAATACCACGAGGATGGCAAGACGCTCAAAATAGAGGTGTCGCTCAAAGATGGGATGAAAAATGGTACGTACCGCGAGTATTATCCCAACGGCAATCTCAAGGCGAAAGGTCGCTATAAAAACGACCAACCTACGGGCGCATGGCGCTTTTACGACGAGCAAGGCCGCACCACAGACCGCCGAAAGTATTAAAAATCGGTTTTTGCCAATGAGCTAAAATAGCTTACCCCTCCATTTCGGGGTGTTCACCCAGCGTTGTGGGGCGTTCACCCCGAATGGAGATTTTTGTATGGATTAGCCCCGTACTTTTGAACTGTAAATCGAAAGAAAACACACATTCAGTCGAATACACAGTAAAAAAAGAATATGATTTTTTTATTTCTAAACATACAAAAAAATGGCTACGCAAGCAGAAAACACAGACAAAAAAGTAGGTTATCTTGACCTCTTAAAAGAAGCACAACAGAAGTTTGCCGACACATGGAACGAAACGACCGGCAAGTTGGTAGATAAGGCACTCGGCCAAGATACGGTTGCCGGCAAGGCGAACGACATCGTGGTAGAGATGCTCAAAGAGCAGAAGCAAATCTTCGATGAGCTGATTGGCCAAAAAGACGTAAAAGCAGCCTTGGAAACCTCTCCGGATTTGCTCCGCAAATTGGTAGAAGCGCAGACTAAGTTTGGCCGTAAGTGGGTAGAGCTTTACCAACACGAGAGCGGCAAATACCTCGAAAACGCGCCTTTGCAGCTAAAACAGTACAACGAGCAAGCTACCGAAACCTACCAAAAGTGGGAAAAATGGGTACACGAAAGCATTGCCCCTAAAGAAGATGGTTCCGACCCGCTCGCAGCAAGTTTCCAACGCTTCAGCGATGCCTACGAAACGATGCAAAAGTACTGGGATGGCGTGTTGGACTCTATCAAAGATGGTATCTACTCAAAAGAAGAGTTTCGCCGCTTTATGCCCGTAGAAACGTACGAGAAAATCACAGAAAATATCATGGGCTTGCAGACCTTTGAAAACTTCAAGAAAAACTCAAAGGAAATCAACGAGTCGTTCACTAACTACATCGAGCGGATGCGCAAGGAAATCGCCGATGGTGCCGACCGCGCTGTAAAAACTTCGATTGAAGGGGCGCACAAAGGCACTGAAAACTTGGTGAATTTCTCGATTGACCTCGCCAGCCGTATGCAAGATACTTACACGCCGTTTGTGAAATTGGTAACGCAAGGCAACGAGCAGGTAGTCGTAGAGCAACTCGAAGAAGCCCGCGAAGCGTTCCACGTGTATAACGATAAGGCGACCAACTTGCAACTAAAAGTCTATGAGGCTTCAAAAGAAGGCATGGTCAATACGGTAGATAGCTTCTGGAAGACCTATCAGACGGAAGGCACGCTGCCCAAGTTCGATGAGTTCGCCGCCAAATGGATGGACGACGTGAAGGCGCAGGTAAAAGAAGTACTCGACTCAAAGGAATACAAAGCTCTACAAGACGAGTTCCAGAAAGCCGAAGTAAAAGTGAAAGAAAGTATGCAAAAAGTGGTAGATGAAACTACCAAAGGAATGCCCTTCGCCAAAACGAACGAAGTGGAAGCCTTAAAGCACGAAATAGAAGCCCTGAAAGCAGAACTTGCCGGTCTGAAAACCTCAGAAACAGAGGAAGAAACTTCGGCGAAACCTGCCGCAAAAAAAACGACTGCTAAAAAAGCAGCCGTTTAAAAAGACCTTGTAAGAGTTATGTAATCCGTTTTTTACAAGTTGACCAGCCGCGTAGCTTTGCAATGCGGTTGGTTTTTTTTTGCCCTATCGGGCGATAGTAATTTCTACGCGGCGGTTTTTGGCGCGTCCCGCTTCGGTATCGTTCGAGGCTACTGGCTTCGAGCTGCCGTAGCCTTTGGCCGTGATGCGCTCGGCGACAATGCCTTGGGCAATCAAGTAGTTTTTCAAAGTCTGTGCGCGCTCGGTCGAAAGGCGCACGTTGTCGGCTTCGCTACCAACGTTGTCGGTATGTCCGGAGATT
>CAYUJH010000016.1:7893-14989 GCA_964444995.1 uncultured Roseobacteraceae bacterium
CAAGCCGTACTGAGCGGTCTATTTTCATTTTAGCCGCTACGTCGTCGAGTTCGGGGTGCGAGCCGGGGGTGAGGTTTGCACTGCCTGTTTCAAAGGTAACGTTTTCGAGCAAAAAGGTGCTGCCTTGCTCAAACATATCTGCCACTACGGCCTCTACCAAGTCGGCAGAGGCGTGGGTAACCAACACATTATCAAGATAGTAGAATACTCCATCGAAATTTCCTCCTCCTTGCACGCTTTCCACCCTCGTTTCGCTGGGAGGGAAAAAATTACCGATTGTCAGGTGCTTATGTGCCTGCGTAGCCACAAATACGCCCGACACTTTGTGCCACTGGTCGCCGCTGGTGCGCACCACTTGCGATTCGTTTATCTGTGGGATGGCGCGTAGGGGAGCATTTCCTTCGGGCAGGGTTTTTATTCTGGTGGGCTGCATACTGAAAAGCATTCCCAAATTGTTTGAAGCCGCTGTAGCTTCGGGACTCAGATATACCCAAAATTCTGCGTAGTAGCTTTGGTTGGGTTTCAGGGGTTTTTCTAGCTCAACGGTCAGGTACTGATACGGATGAAAAGCCGCCATTACATCGCCAGAGTGGGGCACGGGGCTTTCGGCAAACGCCAGCCCTTTGGTTACTTTGGCGTTGTCGAAGGTACGGGCTTGGGGTGGGGCACTTTCTACGCCCACTTTCCATGGAAAGGCCATGTGCTCAAAGTCGCCCTTGTCGTCGCAAGGGCGGCAGGGGTTTGCCTCGTAGAGCTCAAAATCGGGATTAGGGACGAGGTTCTGGCCATACAGCGAGGCGTGGCACACACTAAAAAATAGGACGAGGGTAAGAAAAAGGAGATGTTTCATTGTAGTCAAACAAAGGATGAAAGGGTTACTTGCAAGGGAATAAACTGCTAAAATAAGCAGCCTTTTGCGGAAATGTACCAAGATTCGTACGATTTGCAGATTTTCCCCGAATTAAAAAAAATAATATACCCAACCGTTCTGCTTTTCAAACAGGTTAGGCGCACCTCTTACGGCGGGCGGCGCACTTCCGTACTGTGCACATCTTCTCTTGAAAAACTTATAATCAGTGTTAAAATCTTGCGTTGTGAAGGTAGATTCGCACCTAGAGTCTGTATTTTAGAAGTGCGAACGTCTATATCATCAAAATCATACTACATAAACTATATACACACATGAAAAATAAGCGACTACTGTTCCTTGGTATATGGCTACTTTTGGGGCTGCCCTTAGCAAGTTGGGCACAAGATACTGCACAGCAGGAGGCCTACGAGGGCGATACACGGCGTGGTCAACGCCACGGAAAAGGAACGTTTACATGGGCCGACGGTGCGCGATACACCGGCGAATGGCGGTACGACGTAATGCACGGCAACGGAACAATAACATGGCCCAATGGCGCAGAATATACCGGCGAATGGCGCGAAGGCATGCAGCATGGCGAGGGCACGTTTCGCTGGCCCGACAAATCGTTTTACAAAGGCCTGTGGCGAAACGGCAAGCAAAACGGCCAGGGAACACTAAGCAATGCCGAAGGCAGCTACGAGGGCATGTGGAAAGATGGTTTGCCCGAAGGACAGGGCATAAAACTATGGAAAGACGGCCGCCGCTACGAAGGAAAATGGAAAGCCGGGAAAATGCACGGTGCCGGCTTTATGCTCTTGGCCGATGGAGAGGCACGTGTGGGCGAATGGAAAGACGATGAGATGATTCCCTGCATTTGCCCCCGTGAGGCAATCCCGATCGAAACCTCGCTGGCAGAAAGCGACGCTGTGTTTTTGGGCGTAGTAACCGACATTATCGGTATTGAAGATGGCTATTTGGCAAAAATGGAGGTACTTCGGATTTGGAAAGGCACGTGGTTTACCAACCGTAGTATCTTTATGGAAGGGGGCTTTGGGGACTGCGACTTTGTATATGCGCCCGAGCAAATTTACCTCGTATATGCCCAAAGTCAGCCCAACTCACCGTATGCAGGGGTTTACAAAACCACACGATGCACACGCACCACATTGGTCGAAAATGTGCGCGATGACTTCGAGACGCTCGACCAAATAGCTACCTGCAAAGGCGAAGCTCCCCGCGTACCCTTCGATGCCACGCAAGACCCCGTCTGCGGTTGCGACGGTGTTACGTACCGAAATGCCTACCGCGCCGCAAAAGAGGGCGTACTTTCGTGGGAAATTGGCGAATGCGGAAGCAAAGAGGCAAATAAAGAGAAGGAATAAGATAACATCTAGGCGTTAAAGCTGCGTTAAAGCCCTTTTTACGCTTAACTTTCCGCCCGACAGACCTGTTGTATAGGCAGCTTATCAACCAGACCGAAAGAAAAATATGGCACAAAACACCCTACAAAAAAGCATTGTATGTGCTGCTTTTCTTCTGCTGTGGGCAGTGCCTTTACGTGCACAAACGGTGGAGGTCATTAAACTCCCGCAATTAGAAGCACTGCTCTCCGAAAAAAGCGAAGGGCTGTTGGTTATCAATTTTTGGGCGACGTGGTGCAAGCCTTGCGTGGCGGAACTACCTCACTTTGAGGAAGCGAGGGAAAAGTATGCGAAAAAAAATGTGCGCTTCGTACTTATCAGCCTCGACTTTGCCGATAACCTCCCAAGGGTAGAAGCCTTCGCACAAAAAAAGGCGTTGGGTGCAGAACTCTTACTGCTCGATGAACTCGATGCCAACAAGTGGGTGGACACTGTGGACCCTAACTGGCAAGGCGACATACCCGCAACGCTGTTTTTACACACCAACAAACGGGTGCGCGTACTCCACGCCAAAGAATTTAGTTCCGAGGCACTCGAACAGCTCATAGAGTCGTACCTTTAGGTTCTTTGCTTGCCCTTTCTTTGTGTGCTACGTATTGCATTCCTCTTACCCTATGATTGAATCTACTTTGTCTTAGTATCCAATATTCACTCCCTAAACACACAGTTTGTATGAACAAAAAACACAAATATCCCGCATTGCTAGGCCTGCTGTTCCTAGCAATTTTCTCGCTGAACGCCATTCCTGCAGGCGAGTACGTCGGCGGCTATCAAGTTGGCGACAAGGCGAAAGATTTCACACTCAAAAATGTAGATGGCAAAATGATGTCGTTGGCAGACTTCTCGGAGGCAAAAGGATTCATCGTAACGTTTACGTGCAACACCTGCCCCTACGTAAAAATGTACGACCAACGCATCATTGACCTGCACAACGAGTTTGCCCCCAAAGGCTATCCGGTAATCGCTATCAACCCCAACGACGTAACCAAACAACCCGGCGACTCTTTTGAAGAAATGCAGAAAGTGGCCAAAGAGTTGAAGTACCCGTTTGTCTATTTACACGATGCTACGCAAGAAGTAGCTCATGCCTTTGGTGCTACCCGCACGCCGCACATGTATATCCTCGATAAAGACCTGACGGTGCTGTACGTAGGCGGGATAGACAATAACCCAAAAAGCGCAGAAGATGCTACTGAGCATTATATCAAAGAAGCTGTTAATGAACTATTAAAAGGAAAAGAAATTAGCAATAAAACTACCAAAGCAATCGGCTGCACCATCAAATGGAAAGATAGCTAGCCGTTTGCCCGCCGCAAGGCAGCGAACCCTTGTACAATAAAAGCGATGAGCGACCTGAGCCGCTCATCGCTTTTTTATGTCAACTGTTTACTTTCGGTTGCGCACATACACGTGCTTGATGTGCGTATTTTTTACGTCGCGCTCGTTTATTTCGAAGTAGGCCCGCAGCGAACGTATCAGCGGGGTGAGTTTATGAAAACCGTAATTACGCGGGTCAAAGTCAGGCTTTTTCTTAATCAGCAGATTACCTACCTCGGCAAGAAATGCCCAGCCGTCGTCGTCTTCAAGGTCTTCTATCGTGGTTTTTAATAGGTTGATAAAGCGCTCGTCGGGGGCTTCTACGTCGTCGTTCGGGACAGGCGCTGGAAAATTTCGCGAAGGAGGAAACGAGGGAGCGTCGGTTTTCTTTCGCTTTTCTTTGCTGATAATTTCGATGTAGATAAACTTATCGCAGGCAACAATAAAAGGCTTGGGCGTTTTGCGCTCGCCTAGGCCGATGACCACCATGCCCGACTCTCGCAGGCGTATCGCCAAGCGGGTGAAGTCGCTATCGCTCGAAACAATGCAAAAGCCATCCACCTTTTCGCTATGCAGTATGTCCATTGCATCAATAATCATCGCCGAGTCGGTCGAATTTTTACCTACCGTGTAGCCGTATTGCTGTATGGGGGTGATGGCGTGTTCGAGCAAAGGCGTTTTCCAACCGCCGACTTTGTTGGTCGTCCAATCGCCATAAATGCGTTTGATAGTTGGTAGGCCAAACTTGGCAATTTCGTCTAACATCCCGTCGATGCTAGCATAGGGGACATTATCGGCATCAATCAATACCGCTAATTTTAAATCTTTATTCGTTTTTTCTCTATTTTCCATACGATGTGTAACCGAATTTATACTTTTGAATAGTAGGCATTTATACTATAGTTTACAAAACTAAAATTTTCCTGCTTATTTTGGTTCTAGTATATTGCATCTCCGAATTTATTCATTTTTTTGTTGCATATAAAGACCTTTCACCCCAAAACGGATACCTTCCATGAAGAAACTCGATGAAATTCAATTTGCTGGAAAACGCGCCTTGATACGCGTGGACTTCAACGTTCCGCTTAACAAAGAACTCCAAATTACAGACGATACGCGCATACGCGCCGCCGTACCTACGCTCAAAAAAATACTGGCCGATGGCGGCTCGGTGGTACTCATGTCGCACCTTGGGCGGCCGTCGGGGGGCTACGAAGATAAGTACTCGCTGCGCCACATTGTCGCGCACCTTTCTGCTGCGCTCGGTACGGAGGTGCTCTTTGGTGGCGACTGCATTGGCGAAGAGACCCTTGCCAAGTCGGCAGCACTCGCACCCGGGCAGGTACTCCTGCTCGACAACGTGCGATTTTACAAAGAAGAAACCAAAGGCGACGAGGCTTTTGCCAAAAAGTTGGCCCAGCACGGAGATATTTACGTGAACGATGCCTTTGGTACTGCCCATCGCGCCCATGCTTCTACTACGATTGCCGCCAAGTTTTTCAGCGAAAAAACAGCGGGGTACGTTATGCAAGCCGAACTCGAAAATGCTAAAAAAGTCCTCGAAAATGCCCACAAGCCTTTTACCGCTATCATGGGCGGAGCAAAAATTTCCGATAAAATCCTGATTATCGAACGCCTGCTCGACGTGGTGGACAACCTGCTCATCGGGGGTGCGATGGCCTATACCTTCTTCAAAGCACAAGGCGGCAAGGTCGGCAAGTCGCTCGTGGAAGAAGATAAACTCGACTTAGCCAAAGAACTTATTGCAAAAGCAGCTCAAAAAGGGGTAAATCTTTTGCTCCCTACCGACTCGGTCGCTGCCGATGCCTTTGCCAACGATGCCAACACACAAATAGTCTCAAACCTTGCCATTCCCGACGACTACATGGGGCTAGACATTGGTCCGGAGGCGCGCAAAGCCTTTGGCGAGGTCATCGCCTCTTCGGCAACCTTGCTATGGAACGGCCCTATGGGCGTGTTCGAGATGAGCAACTTCGCCGCTGGCACCATCGAAGTAGCCAAAGCCGTAGTAGCCGCTACCGAAAAGGGGGGATTTTCGCTCATTGGCGGAGGCGACTCGGCCGCAGCAGTTAACTCGCTGGGCTTCGGCGACCGCGTTTCGTACGTATCCACTGGCGGCGGCGCACTGCTCGAATACATGGAGGGCAAAGTACTCCCCGGCGTAGCTGCCCTCGACTAAAGGAAACATGTACTGAGAAGGCGGCGAAAAAGTCGCCTTCTTTTTTCACCTAACCCACCCGACTAGATGAGAACAACCGTATGGACAGTGCTCCTGCTTTTTTGCTGTACGTCGCATAACTACGCACAAAACCTCGCACGGGTGCGTACTACGATTGACACCCTTTGCAGTGATGTTTTTTTTGGGCGGGGCTACACACAAGCGGGCGCGGAAAAAAGTGCCGCGTATCTGCAAACCCGTTTTGCACACATCGGCTTGCAAGCATTTGGCGATAGCTACCAACAAGCCTTTCAGTTTCCCATCAATCTCTTTCCCGATACGTGTCGGCTTGCGTTTGGGGAGCAAATTGCCGCCGTAGGGCGCGATTTTCTTCCGCATCCGGCTTCTGGGAGTGGCGCAGCCTCCGGAGAACTACTGCCCCTACATACCCTAGCCCCAGAGCCTTTCCTGCTCGACTCCGCCCTGAAAGCCAGCGACACACGGGGAAAAATCCTACTGCTCGATGCCAAGCAAGAACCTTTGTTGCAGCGGATATCACCCAACGCAGTCAGGAAATTAACACAAGGAGAAGGCATACTCTTCCTCGTGCCCGCTCTTACGCACAGCCTTGCAGGAAGTGCCTACCCTTTTCCGTGTTTTTACGTGAAACAGGGAGTTTTAGAAGCCTTTTTAGCCCAAAAAGAAACGAGCGTCGCCACTTTTGCGCTTCGCAACGAACTTGTACCAGAACAAACTGCATACAACATAGTTGGGCATGTGCGCGGCACAACGTATCCCGATTCGCTCATCGTCTATACCGCACACTACGATCATCTTGGGGGCATAGGCACCGAGGTATTTTTTCCGGGTGCTAACGACAACGCCAGTGGGGTCGCCATGCTGCTCGAACTCGCCCACGCCATACAGGCAGCTCCTCTCCCCTACTCGGTCGCTTTCATCGCGTTCAGTGCCGAAGAAGCCGGTCTGGTAGGCTCTCGTTTTTTTACAGAACATCCCCTATTCCCCTTGCAAAACATTGTGGCGCTGCTCAATCTGGACCTTTTCGGTACGGGCGAAAAGGGCGCAGTAGTGGTCAACGGAACGGTATATCGTACTGATTTTGAAGCATTTCAACGCATTAACCAAGACAAACAACTTCTTTCAACGGTACACATACGAGGAGAAACGGCTAATTCTGACCATTATTTCTTTCATAAAAAAGGAGTAAAATCTTTCTTTTTTTACCTGCACGGCGACTGGCCACACTACCACACGCCCGAAGACCGCCCCCCCTTACCGCTGTCGGGCTTTGCCCCTGCCTTTCAG
>CAYUJH010000017.1:0-14229 GCA_964444995.1 uncultured Roseobacteraceae bacterium
AATGTGTTTGTTTTTAACCTCAATTTGTTGGTATGCGCGGCGCAAGTTTTCGCTCTGCGCCTCAATTTCTTCTTTTTGCTGATAGATTTCTTGGTTGCGCAGCAATAGCTGTTCGTTGGCGCGCTTTTTTTGGCGGTTGTTGCGGTAAATCAGCGCAATAACTACGGCAATAAATACGCAAAAGCCTATGAAGTAATTCCGCAAAGAGGTGGCTCTAGCTTCGCTTTGCTGTGCAAGAGCGCGTTGTTCGTTAAGGTGCGCTTCTTGTAATTCGGCATCTTGCTCTACCAATTTGCGGCGCATCTCGCTTTCGGAAAGTGAGGCATATAATTCCTGATTGGCATATTCGTAACTTTCCAATTCTCTGTCTTTTTCTTGAATGACCTGCTCTTTGGCCTGCACTTCTAGCTCTTTGTTACGCTTTTCAGCTTCGGCAAGTTGCGCTTTGAGTTGCGCCTCGCGCGCGGTTTGCATATAATCCGCTTCTTTTGCGCGCTGCACCATTTCGTGGAAACTGCGGTACATGTTGAAATATTGGTACGATTTCTCCACATCGCCCATTTTCTCGTAGGTTTCTGACATCATGCCGTAGCAACTGCGCATCTGCTCGGGGTCATTGAGTTCGCGAGCCAAAACAAGAGCTTCTTCGAGCTGCTGAATGGACTTATCGAACTGATTTAAATTGTTATGGACAACCGATAAGTTAATCAATGCTGATATCATCCCCACCAGCTCTTTTTGCGAACGGCGAGCTGCAAGCGTACGATTAAACAACTCTAACGACTTTTCATAGTTTTTCACATCGGCATACAACATCCCCAAGTTATTGCTCAACATTGCTATGCCGTTTTCATTACCTAAGGCGGTGTTAATCTCTAAGGATTTTTCATACTCTTGAATTGCTTCCCGATATTGATTGTGATTCCAAAAGAGTATCGCTATCTGATTGAGATGATCGGCGGCCTTTCGCTTATCGCCCTGCTGCCAGCTTGCCTCATGGGCTTGGCGGTGCTTGAGCATAAGCGCAGAGTCTTGCCGCGAAAGGGGCTGCCGTTGTGCCAATACAGCACTTATCGAGCAAAAAAACAGGGCAATAGAAAGATAAAAAGTACGTAGCATAACAGGAATAAATTACAGATATAGAAGTACTCAAGCCTACCAAAGATAGGCTTTCCTAGTTGGAAAACGTACGGTGTACGGTCAAAATTGAAAAAGAAATTTACGACTTTAGCTTATTTTCTTACGCGAAAATAAAGGTTTTCCCATACTTTTGTTTGGCAGATTATTCCGAAAACAAACACCTCCGACCATGAAATTCCTACATCTGACGTTTTTTGCTCTACTATGCGCCCAAACTGCTTACGCGCAGCCACTAGAGCCTACACCTAAAAAAAATTATACCGACTCTGAAGGAAAACTCTATTGGAACAGAGAAAGCCCTGTGTATTTGCGCATTTCCGACAGCCCCGACGATGCTGGGCAACTGCTCAAAAGCCAACAACACCCGCAATATACAAATCCATACTATCTTGATACAGAAGGAGTTAACTACATAAGAACGCGCTACGCGGTGGACCCAAGCACGCGCCAAACGATTACGCCGGAAATAGAAGTGCTTTGGGAAATCTACGCCGACGGCACTGCCCCTGCAAGTACGCTACGCTACTCCGATACACCCACCTACGAAAAAGAGGGCACAGTATATTACGGAAAAGGATTAACCGCAACCCTTACCTCCACCGATGCCCTTTCGGGTGTATCGGCTACGTATGTTTCGGTGAATCAGGAAAGTTATCGCACGTATCAGGAACCGGTAGCCTTTACCGAAGATGGCAGCTATACCGTAAAATACTATGCCACCGACCACGTAGGCAATACGGCAACTCCCAAAGAAACGCGTTTCCAGTTAGATGTTACTGCACCAAAAACTTACTACAACGTGAATGGTATTTCTGAAGGAAATACACTTGGTACAGCAAGCAAAATCTATCTTACAAGAGAAGATGCCGGCGCAGGCGTTTCTGAAACCTATTACCAACTTAACGACGAAGCCGAAAAACGCTACAACGGTCGCGATGTGCCTTTTACCTACTTGCCCGACGGCCGGCATGTGCTTACTTTTTATTCAAAAGATAATGTAGGCAACATAGAAGAAAAGCAAACCTTCGAATTCTATTTCGATAAAACGGCACCTATCGTCGCGGCCGATGTACTCGGCGACCGCTTCATTGCCAACGACCAAGTGTATTTTTCGGGCAGAACAAAGCTCAAACTCACGGCAGTGGATAATAAATCGGGAGTTAAAGATGTGTTATTTTCCGTAGATAATGCTGATTTTCAGTCTTATACAGAGCCTTTTTATCTACCTAGCGTAGCCGGTATCCACGTTATCCGCTACTACTCGCTCGACGAGATGGGCAATCAGTCGGAGGGGCAGCGCAGTGCGCGCTACGAGGAGTTTAAGCACAATGTGAGCAAGGTATATGTAGATCTTACCGGACCATCCCTCTCCTATAAATATAGTGAAGGGCCCATGTTTCTCGCGCGCGATACGGTTTTTGTAAGTCCAACCACTAAAATTAAGCTAGAAGGAAAAGATAATGAGTCGGGTTTGCAGTATGTGAGTTACAGCATCAATGGTACGCTGGAAGAAACCACGTACGAACAACCGTTTAGCGTGGCGCAAGGAGGCTTGCAAAAAGTAGAAGTATTTGGGTATGATAATGTCAACAACCGTAATATTTTGGACTTCTTCTTCGTGGTGGACGACGCTGCGCCAGAAATTTTTGTCAATTTTAGCACACAACCACTTGGTTATAAAGAAGATACACCTATCTACCCTGCCTATATGATACTTTTCCTTGCTGCTACCGACCGCATGACCGGCGTAGAAAAAATGCTTTATCAGATAGACGTACAACCTAAAAAACGCTATCAAGGGCTGATTGAAGGATGGAAAAAAGGCGAAAAGTACGAAGTAGCGTTTTTTGTGAGCGACCCGCTCGGCAACGAGGCTACCAAAAAAGTAACGTTCTACGTGGAGTAACTTCAAACAACATCTTTTACCTCGTCTTTCTCTCATAAAAAACGCCTATGTTTTTAAAAATATAGGCGTTTTTTCGTACATTTTCTACGAAAATGCGTGTGTCTTAGTCTTCATTTTCCTTTTCCTTGAAGCCAGTTTTTGCTGTCAGCTTACGGCGTATCACAAATAGCAACACAGCAAACAACAAAGCGACAAATGCTCCCCAAAAGTTTAAAAACTTATCCCATAGCACAGAAAGCAAATCATCGGCCTTGTCGCGCACTACGTGGGCGGTATCTACCCTGACCGAAATGCTCAGGGTTTCCGCCGATTTGGGTACGGGCGTACCTTGGCACGCATCGCCTTCAAAAAGCTCTACGAGGGCACTCACTTTGTACTCCCCTCGTTTTGTGGGAGTTAAGGCAAAGCGCACCGAAGAGCCACTGGGGTGTATGCGGAAGCACTCTGACCGTTCGGGGGTAATTTCAAAGCCGGGCGCATACGGCGTAACTCTAGCAAACTGCCCAACATCGCTCGGAATATCGGAGGAGTCGCGCACCATACCCGTCCGAAGCCGAGGCGCGAACGCCTCCGCGCCTATCCATACGCGCAGTTCGCCTACCGTATGTGTGTACATAATTTGCTCGGCATCTAACAGTACCTTATAAGCCTGAAGGGCTAGAACTGCGGTAGTGTCGGGCGTTTCCCCTACCCCTGCAGGTGGTTCCTCCTGAACCTCTTGGTATGTGGCCGACCCTCCGCAAGCGAACACATATGCAGAGAGCGAGAGTAAAATTAACTGAAAAAGTTTAGTCCTAGAAAACGCAAAAAGTTTCATAACACACATTATTTGGAAGTTTCAGATAAAAAAGTAGAAGTTTGTCCACCTTGCTGGCGTGTGTGTTTCCACCGTTTATGCGACCAAAGCCAATAGGGCGGCTGTGCGCGTACGCGTTGCTCGGTCAAGCGAATGAACTCCTGCACAATATAGCCCTTCGATACTTGGCTAGCATCTTCGCAAATTGGGATAAGTTCTAACTCGTAATGGCTCCGCTTTGTACGGCGAATATCGAGAAAAAGTACCGCTTGATGCGTTTGCCGAGCGAGTCGCTCATACCCTTTGTGGAACGTAGTGTCTTGGTGTAAAAACGTTGCCCAGTGCGCCTTATCGGGATGACACGCTTGGTCAGCAGCGAACCATGTAAGGGTTTGCACATTGGCCTCGTAGTCGCCCACAATATATTCTTTTGTCTTTTTCATGGGAATTAGAGTAGCTCTATAACGCTGCCTCGATTTTTTGATATAGCGGTCGAAGTAAGGGTTGCGCAAGGGCTGATATACGGCATACGTACGCACAGGCAGATAATCGACCAAAGAGAAGACCCACTCCCAGTTGCCAGTGTGTGGCGAGAGCAAAAAGATGCTTTTTCCGGCGTACATACGCTCGAAAAGCACATCCCAATTCTTCACATGGTAGCGCTTGTTGAAGTCTTTTTGGGTCATGCTTGCACTCTTGACCGACTCTATCATCAGGTCGCAAAAATGGCGGTAAAACGTGTGCGCAATACGCATACGTTCGCGCTCCGATTTTTCGGGGAACGAACGCCGAAGGTTTTCAGCTACGATGCGCTTGCGGTAGCCAATCAGGTGATAAACAAGTACATAGAAGACATTAGAAAACAAGTGCAGCACACGGAAGGGCAGCAAGGAAAGCAGGTAGATAAACCCGAAGAGCAGGTTGTAAAGCAATGGTTTCATGCCGCGAAGATATACCAAGATTTATTGGATTGGATGTTTTTCTTGCGTTGATTTTAGAAAGCAAAGCGCAGCAGAAGGGTGTAACGCAGGTTGTCCGATGTATTGGGCAGTGCGTATGCGCCGTGGCGATAGAACACCCCCGCTCCTACTCCCAGACGCGCTATATTGATGTAGTTAAAACTTAACAGATGATGCAGTTGTAGGCCTGCCTCGTGGAACCCTCGCTCCATGCCTTGCAAAGCGATACCCTCGTGTAGGCTATTGGTGCGCGTAAGTGCGCCCCAGCCACTGCTATAGAGCAAAACGGGTTCCGGACGCATACATTTCCACGCAAACAACGGGCGGCCTGTGGTAAGTTCTGTAAATACGTTGACGAAACGGTGATAGGCAAACTCGTAGATATCCATTGTTCGGAATGTGTGCAGGACATCCATGTACGGATACCCTTCGGCACGCGAGCCGCTACCGTTGAAAAGAAGCGGGTACGGCACATCGCCTTGTACCAAGCCGCCTTCGGTGCGTAGTAAGAAATGTCCCCCTCCTTTCCAGCGGAAAAGCTTGTGAGCCACTGCTTCGTAGCGTTGGTAGGCAATGGAAAGAGGTTGTTGGCCCTCAGGAAAAATTTGTCCGCTCGTCGCACGGACGCTCAACAGTGGTCGTTCGCGCCGCAGCACGGTCGTTATTTGATTGGCTTGCCGCAGTATTCCCTTGCCACTGCCAAAAAATGCAAAGCTCAACGTTGCCTGCTGAAACTGATACCCAGCAAATGCTGGTTGCTGTTCGGGCTGAAAGCGGTAGGCAAAAAGTGGCGTGTTATTTCCATCTTGCAACGAAAAATGTACCGAAAGGCGTTTGAGCGGCCGCGCCGAAAGG
Organism: uncultured Roseobacteraceae bacterium; assembly: GCA_964444995.1. Taxonomy (GTDB): domain Bacteria; phylum Bacteroidota; class Bacteroidia; order Cytophagales; family Flammeovirgaceae; genus CAYUJH01. Next base: position 5,657 of record CAYUJH010000017.1, read on the forward strand.
CTTGCTTCCCATACGCGCAGGTGGTTCATGCGGGCAGCCATCAGGCGGCGCGTGTAACCTGCTTGCAAAAAAGTAGCGAAGCCCACTTCGCTCGGCATGGCAGGCTCTTCCACGGTGTTGCGGTAAGAGGCTTGCAGGCGTACATCGTGGGCGGGGAATAGCAAGCCCGACACATCGAAGGCGTATTTCCATGCACCATCGCGGAAGCCTACCCCAAGGTAGCCTCCCAAGCTCAAGCGCGACGAAAATGCGCTGTTGGTCTGTAAGCCTATGCCGGGTCGAAGTCGTTCGTAGTCGTTATAGTGTATCAGGTCGCCCGTGCGCAGGCTTATTGGCCCTAACGGATACAGACCGTCGAGCGTGCTATTAAACAGATTTTCGAGCAAGCGCAGCCCGGTTGTTTTGGCAAGGCTATCGAGGTACTGGTAGGTAAACTGTTCGAGCGAGTCGAGCGGGCGCGGTCGCAGGGCTTCCCATGCAAGACTATCACGCTGATAAGCAGCAGGTTGTACTTTTACCGATGCACTCCCCCATTTGCGCGGTCGGTCTTGGCGAGCCTCTGCAAATGCCACATTGCTCAGATACGTGCGGCTCTCTAAGTTGGTACCAAACTCTTTAGAAGGATACTCCGACAGGCGCACACGATACAGCAACTGAGTGGGAAACCACCGCCCTTTCGTGCGTTCGTATTGCTGCTCGATGCGTAGTTCAAGGTTTTGCTGTTCGGCAGGCTCGGCAATTACGTTTTGCACCGCATACCCATCGTTGTTGATGTATAAGACTCCCGAAAGTCCCTCGAACGAGCGACTAATTTTAGGGCGATAGGCAATAACGAACACCGAATCGCGGCCGCTGTAGAGTGTATCGGTCAGTTGGTAATCGTAGCGACGAAGCGCGCCATCGGCTATGGGGCTGGCAAAGTTGCGTTCAAACACCTGAAACGACTCTTGGTAGAACGAAAAGAAGGGCACTTGGCTCGCTAAGGTGGCAAAGCGAGGTTCTTTCAAGCCCGATGCCTTCACTGCCTCAATGTCTTCAAGAAAGCCTCCTTTGCGCTCGTAAAATAGGGTAGAATAGGTTTCCATTACGCCTAAGTGCCGCTTTTTGTACGACTCCTGCAAGGAGGGGAAGGCGTCGGGGTTTGTAAATACGGGGCTGAGAATGAGTTTTCTATAGGCAGAAAAAGAGAAAAAATCGAGCGACTCGGGGCGGTGTTGTTCCTTATTGCGTATTACTTTTCGCATAATGCGCCGGGCAGGATTTTCGGGCAGGTCAGCCCCTATAATTACCTCATCGAGCACGGTGGGAGAAATATTGAGGTACACCGTAAGGAACGGATAGACGGCAGAAAGGTCGATAGGCAAGAGCAGCGGCTGATAGCCTATATAGGAAAAGTGCAGGCTTTTGGTTGTGGCGGGCACTTCGAGCGAAAATACGCCGTCGATATTTGTCGTAGTGCCATACGTACCGCCGGCGCTGATATTTACAAAAGGTAAGGCTTCGCCGGTTTGTTTGTCGAGGATACGCCCTTCGATGCGTTTTTGAGCAAGTGCGGGGAAATGTAGGCACACAAAGAGCACACAAAGTGCCCAAGCTATACGTGTACTATGATGCGTAGATACAGGGGGGTATTTCGTTGCGTTCATGGCTCCTTTTAGGCTGTGGGGGGATGCATGGCAAAGCCCACCACGAGCACATCGTCTGTTTGTCGTTCGTGCGCCTGCTCCATCCACTGCATAAAGGTATCATTTAATCTTTGTTTTTGTACCTCCATAGGGAGTTTATGTATCGAAAGAAGCAAATCGCGGAAGCGCACGGGCCCAAACTTCCGACCTTGCTCTCCACCGAACTGGTCTTTAAAGCCGTCGGAAAACAAATAAAAAACAGTAGGTTGGTCAATCAAAACTTCGTGGGTAGCATAGCGCATTTCCCCCCTGCCTCCGATAGACATTTTATCGCCTTTGAGGGTATGTAACTCGTTGTTTTGAATGTAATAAATTGGGTTTTTTGCGCCTGCAAACCACAGTTTTCCTGCCTGAGTATCGAGCACGCACAAGGCGATATCCATGCCGTCGCGGTTGTTGGTTTGTTCTTGCCGCAGGGTCTTGCGTATGTCGCGGTGTAGCATATCGAGCACCAGGCCGGGTTCGGTTACTTGCGTTTCGACCACAATTTTTTCGAGCATTTGCTCGCCAAGCATACTCATAAACGCACCGGGGACTCCGTGCCCAGTGCAATCGACCGCAGCGAGCACTATTTTACTATTTGAAAGGCCTTTAAATGTGGGTTTGGCATCGTGCGCCTCTGTCATTTTTTCATAGACAGGTTTGGGCTTTAGGTCCACATACCAGTAGAAATCGCCACTTACGATGTCGCGCGGTTTGTAAAACACGAAACAATCGAGCACTCTGCGCAGGTCTTCTATCTTGGGTAGGGTGGCCGTTTGGATGCGTTTGGCGTAGTTGAGCGAGCTTTCTATGTGGCCGGATTTCCGCAATATTTCTCTATTTTGTAGCTCAATCGTATTGGTTTGCAGCTCAATTTCTTGTTTTTGCCTATTCAACACGCGATTTATACGCCGCATACGTCGGCCGTTTCGCCAATACAAAAATCCTAAAATACCTACAAAACAGAGTGCTGAAAGTACAATGGCAAATGCCACGCTTTGCCGTTTGAGGCGCACCGTGCTTTGCTCGTTTTGTTCGCGCAGCAGTTCGTTTTCTTCTTGCTGCCGGAGGGTTTGATATTCGGTTTGCATCCGAAAAATCTGTTCTGTTTTTTCAAGGTCGAACAGCGTGTCTTTCAAGGCGATATAAGCTTTTTGGGCGGCAAGGGCTTCTTCTATGCGGTTTTGTTGCTCGTAGAGTTTGGCTGCTTCTAAGTAAAGTGCTAGCCGTTCTCTACGGTTTTGCAGCGAGTCGGCGAAGTGTTGGGCGCGTCGCAGCGCATACTGTGCCGAATCAAAATCGCCGCGTTGCCTGTACAAATACGCCAAGTGGCGAAAGTTGGTGGCAATACCCATGTGGTCGTAGCGTGCTTCGCGCAGCTTGATGGCGCGGTGATGGTAGAGCAGTGCTTTATCGTACTGCGCGAGGTCGTAAAAAATCCGTCCCATTTCGGTCAGGCTTGCGGCCATGTCGTCCCATGCTGCCATTTTCTGCCGCAGGTTGAGTGCATCGCGGTAATATACCAAAGCCTTGTTGGGGTCTTTTTGTTGGTAATACAACACACCGATTTGATGGTTGTTGTCGGCGAGCCACCGTTCGTCGCCGAGTGCATGGAACAGCGTATTTGCTTTAAAGAAATATTCTATCGCCCGCTCGTATGAGTTTTGGTAGGTATAAATCACCCCAATCTGATGATGCGTTCGCGCTATGCCCATGCGCTCTTTGGTTTGCTCGAAAAGTTCGAGTGCTTGCCAAGCTCGCTGCAAGGCTTGGGTGTAGTCGCCAAGTGCATGTTGCGCCATGCTATGTAGCAAGTAAGACTCGGCAGTAAGGGCAAGTGCATCCGACTGCTGTGCATGTACCAGTGCAAGAGCCGCCAAAGAATCTGCCTTGCGCGGGTCTTGTTTCAGATAGGCGGCAGCCAACTCGTTCATAGTTCGCACGCGCGCTGTTTCGGAAAGTTCCGAGGTATTCAGTACCTGTTGCAGGCTGTCGGCAGTGGTTCCTTGTGCGCGTACTTCTCCGGGAATACAGGCAAGCAAAATAGCTCCCAAAACAAACCCTGTATGTGCGTATTTGTATATGTAATACATGTTTTAGCTATATTCTCCCCACAAAGTGCCTACTGCGAGAGGTTCATTTTAGAAAATGTGATACCTGATTTTATCCGAAAAGTTGCTCAAATAAAACGTTTTCAGTCCTTGTTTTGTGTAAAGTAGTGCGTTTTTTTGTACCTTATACCCAGAAAAAATACTATCATTACAATCGGAAACGATTCATTTATCTCCGTGTAACGCATTACTTTAAACTTACCCTCTATGTTTGATACTCTTTTCGACGCAGAACGTCTTTTTTCCGACCCGATTTTTTTGCTAGAAATCGTGGTGATTGCCCTCATTATTTTCGCACAGCTCACCGTATATTTCCGTAACAAACGCGCCATGCGGAAACTGCGCAACACCTACCCAGAGGTGAATGAACTAGCCATTGAACTGGTGGAATCCAAGCCCCAAAAAGTGGGAAACCACGAGGAAGAATCGCCTGTAACCAACGAGATGGGCAAAGTAGGCGTGCTCAAGCAAGACAGCAGGCACTCCGAAACGTTCAATGAAATTGTAGCCTCCTCGAACGAATACATTTTGCGCAATAAAGGGGGCATTAGTTTCGCCGCTCTTGAGCAAATTGCCGAGCAAAAAGTAAAGTCGTTGGAAGATGGGATTGAGTCGGTATTGGTACTCCCTCTCTATATAGGCCTGCTTGGTACGTTTTCGGGCGTAATCATCGGGCTTACCAAAATCGCCTTTGTGGGCGTAAGCGATGTCGCTATTCAAACCTTCTTGGGCGGGGTACTTATTGCTATGATTGCCAGCGCATTTGGCTTGTACCTCACCGTACGCAGCAACGGCACATTCAAACGCGCCAAGCAAAAACGCGATGGGCTGCAATACGCCTATTTTGGTTTTATTCGGCTCAATTTGCTTCCTCCTTCGCACAAAACCGTACCCACCGACTTTAAGTCGCTGCGCTACAATCTAAATTCTTTCCACGAAGAATTTATCCATTATCAAAAAGACCTAAACGTAGCACTTGGCGATACGCTCAAGCGTTTTGAAGACCTACGCGACGTATTCATGAACTTAAAAGAGTTTGAAACAAGCCTTGCCAATATCAGCCAGTTTATGAAAAATAACAATACACTCATGGAACGGCAGGCACAATCGTTGGAAGCTATTACCGAGCGCACAGCCTCGCTTACCCAGCAGATTGGTTTTCAGCTCGACCAAGTGGATGGCAAACTGCAAAACTTTGGCGTTCGCAGTGGCTCGGCAGGCTCGTACTATCCCGACTCTGCCGAAGCCGTACTCGCGACCGACTCCCCTACCTCCGCAGGTTTTTTGCCTGCCAACAACGAACAGGTCGGTGCGATGCTCGAGCGGCTCGAAGAAACCGAGATGGCTACGCGCCAAATGGCCACGCAAGTCGGCAATTTATACGCACTTCTGCAAAAACAAGTCAGCGAGCAGCGCGGGCAGAATTTCTTTAACTCCGGCATGTTTAAATTCTTCACCTTTTTGGGCATACTCGCCTTCCTTTCGGGCATTGGTGCAGCAGCATTTTATTTCCTTACTATCGTGTATCCTAACTATTTCTAGCGGTTGTTCGCTCCTTTTTTTACTCTATCCAACCGTTAAAATTCTCGCAGAGCATGGACAAAAACTCTAGAAACTTTTTCTGGGCAAGCTACGCCGACTTAATGACCGCCCTTTTTATCGTAACACTCGTACTTTTTGTGTTAAGCTACAAGATGTTTAACGATAAGGCTGCCGCTGTGCTCGCACAAAAAGACGAGATAGCTCGCCAAGCAAGCCTTCTCGCGCAGCAAGAATCTGAAATTGCCGCTCGCCGCGCAAGTATGCTTTTGCAAGCGCAAGAGATTGATAGTATGCACAAAAACTTGGCTTTGCAGCAAATCCTTGCCGACTCACTCGTACAGTCGCTCAACGACGAACGCGGCAGGCTGCTCGTCATGGAGGTTGAGTACCGCAAACTCAAAGAAATAGAAAAGTCTATTTCGAGCCTCGACCCGCAGTATTTCAAGTTTCAGCCCGAATACAAACGCCACGTGCTTGCTGCCGACGTGCAATTTGAAACTGGCCGCGCAGCCATACAAGCCCAGTACCAGAACATGCTGCTCGAAGCCGGCCGCGAACTGCAACGGCTCATTGCCCGCATCGATACCGACCAGAATATAAAGTATATGTTGGTAATTGAAGGAAGTGCATCGCGCGATAGCTACACGCGCAACTACGAATTGAGCTACGCCCGCGCCCTCGAACTATACCGCCTCTGGGAGCGCAGGGGAATCACCTTCGACAAAAACCGCATTGAGGTAATCATCGCTGGTAGCGGCACCGGCGGCGTAGGGCGCGTACAGAGCGACGAAAAGAAAAATCAGCGGTTTCTTATTCAAATTATCCCTAAAGTGGGTACTATCGAACTGCCTAACATGGAGCGCGCCTTTGGAGAAGCCCCCGAAGGCAACGAGTAGTAGAAATGTGCGCAACAAAAAGAGCCTGCTTGTACCAAGCAGGCTCTTTTTGGTTACTAAACTTCTCTATTTGGTGCTTAGGCCGTAATTCGGTTTACTGTATTTACGAGGTTATCGAAGTTGAGCGGCTTGGGCAAATACTCATCGATACCTACCGCCTTAAAATCGTCCACAGAGTAGTTTTTAGCATTGCCAGTAATAGCAATGATAGGAATAGATGCTTTTTTCTTATCGCCGAGGGCACGCACTTTTTGGGCGCACTCCATGCCGTCCATCACAGGCATATTGATATCCAGTAAGATAGCGTCAAAGTCCTCTTTTTCGAGTTGTTCTAGTACCTGCTTTCCGTTTTTCACAGAAATAATTTCGTAGTTCTGGAATTGTAATACTTTGCGCGTAATATTTTGAATTACAGAACTATCCTCTGCTACAAGAATTTTTTTTGTTTTTGCCATTGTGATACTGTGTTAATAATGTATTGAATATTACTTCTTAGCTAGCTTAGCCATGTGATGCAGACGATGCATAGGTGCCAAGCGTATCCTGTTACAAGGAAAAACCTCGCAGAGCGAGGCACAAGGAGACGGTAATGTTCTAAACAAAAGTACGCTAAATATTTAATATTTTCCTATAGTTTTCCGTAAACGCATCAATTTGATACTTCAGCCCTTCAAAGTCTGTCCACGGCTCGCATTGTGCCGTAGTTCTGAGGCGTTTTTCGAGTACTGCCGCCGTTTGGCTCACCTGCGCAATGCCAAGCGTACCCGCATCGCCTTTTAGTGTATGCAAAGCACCTAAAATCTCTTGCACATTCCCTTCGGCATAATTTGTATGAATTTGCTCCCACAACTGCCCAACAGCACGCTCAAACTCCTGATAGCTGATACGAAGGAGTTCGCTGCCCCCAAAGCGCACTAGGTCGCGCGATACCGATACATCGAGAATAGGTAGCTGACTAGCCTGCGGAGCGTCGTGGTAGCTGGTAGTAACCTGTGCATCTTCTTGCGCGTTGGGTTCGGAAGTTTCTCGCACAGGCACTTCTATCCATTTGTGTACCTTTCGGATAAGTTCGTTGGCTTTGATAGGCTTGGCGATGTAGTCGTCCATACCTGCCGCTAAAAAGGCCTCACGCTCTTCTTTCATCGAAAATGCCGTCATAGCCACAATAGGAGGCACAGTGGGAAGTTCCAACTCCCGAATTTTTTCTGAGGCCATCACTCCGTTCATGTCGGGCATTTGTATATCCATGAAAATGAGGTCGAAGGTGTATTGTTGTACTTTTTCGAGGGCTTCCAGGCCGCTTACGGCAAGATGTATCTCGCAGCCTATTTTCCCCAAAATTTTACTTGCCACAATTCGGTTCACCTCGTTATCATCTACAATTAACAAGCAAGGAGCTTGCTCAAAAACCATGTTAAGGTGCGGGTTTGTATCTTCGAGCTGTTGTACCAGCCCTTCGTTGCACGCACGCGCCGTGATGGTAAACCAAAACGTACTCCCTTCTCCTATCACAGAACGTACGCCAATATTTCCTCCCATCAAGCGGCAGAGTTCTTTAGAAATTGCTAGGCCCAAGCCCGTCCCCCCGTACGATTTAGTGTAGGAGGTATCTACCTGCGAAAACTGTTGGAAAAGCGCTTTAAGGTGCTTATCGGCAATACCAATACCAGTATCTAACACCTCAAAGAGCAACACAAAGTCATTTTCGTTTCTGCTTTGTAGCTTGCAGGAAACGGATACCGTACCGTTTTCCGTGAACTTGATGGCGTTCGAGGTTAGGTTGGAAAGAATCTGTAACAGGCGTGTTTCGTCGGCGAAGATAGCCGGGGGAACATCGGACGCGATAGAAAGAGTAAGTTGTGTGTTGTGCACACGTGCATTTTGCGCAAAAAGGGCCTGTAATTTATCAAGCGTTTCGCTCAACGAGGTAGGCAACAGGCGCAGCTCCATTTTTCCGGCCTCAATCTTAGAGAGGTCGAGGATGTCGTTGAGGATGTTGAGTAACGTTTCAGAAGATTTTTTGATGGTGGATACATACTGCTGTTGCTCGCTGTTAAGTTGAGAGTCGCTCAAGAGGTCTATCATACCGATAATGCCATTCATAGGCGTGCGAATCTCGTGGCTCATGTTGGATAGGAAGCGTTTTTTAACTTCTAGCGAACGCTCGGCAAGGTCTTTGGCAGCTCGCAATTCTTCGGTGGTATTTTTCAACTCTGTGATATCGCGGGCGACCCCTTCAATGTGCGACGGCCGGCCGTTGGCATCGTACAACAGGCGAAAGTTCGAGATAATGTTGTGTGGGTTGCCGTCGGCACTGAACAACCTGCTTTCAAAATTTTTCACGTACCCCTCGCGCA